>JAIRTD010000182.1 GCA_031255115.1 Spirochaetaceae bacterium
GAATCCTTTTGGCAATGACAATCCCCCGGCCAATGTGTACTATGTCGGCTCCCAGGAAATCGTTGCCGGCCAGCTTCAGATGGAAGCTATGGGCCAGCTCCTCAACGGGCAGGGCGGTGTTTGCATACTCATGGGCAAACTTGACAATGAAGGCGCCATACTCAGAACCCAGGGTAATAAAGACATCATCGCTTCCAAATACCCCGGCATACGGGTTCTTGCCGAGGAAACCGGAAACTGGCAGCGGGATCAGGGCATGAGCCTTACCGAAAACTGGATTACCACCTATGGCCGTAATCTTACGGGTATTCTGGGAAACAATGACGAAATGGCCCTGGGCGCTGTCGAAGCTCTCAAAGCCGCGGGCCGTACCGATGTTATTGTAATGGGTGTTGACGCTATTCCTGACGCTTTGGCCGCTGTTGCCAATGGAAGCCTTGCCGCCACGGTGCTTCAGGATGCCGCCGGTCAGGGCAGAGGCGCGGGAGAGGCCGCCCATAACGCTCTCCAGAACCAGAACCAGCCGCCCATCAACTGGATCCCCTTTGTGCTTATCGACCAAAGCAATTTGGCGCAGTATCAGTAAAAATACCCAGGTAACAGGAAACCTGCCGGGACGTATATAGCGCGTCCCGGTTTTTCCGAAGGGACGGTTCGGCGCGCAGGGCCGTCCTGTCAAGGGGGGTGAGGATTGAGCGAATATCTACTTGAAATGAGAAATATTGTAAAAACCTTTCCGGGTGTACAGGCCTTGAGAGGGGTGGAACTTAAAGTCAGGCCCGGCGAAATTCATGCCTTGATGGGGGAGAACGGGGCGGGAAAATCCACCCTCATGAAGTGTATAGCCGGTATTCACCGGCCGACAAGCGGGGAGATTTTTTTTGATGGACAGGTCAGGGGTCCCTACAACACCTCAGAGGCCTTTACAATGGGCATTTCCATGATACACCAGGAACTGACCCCCATACTGCACCGGCCAATCGCCGAAAATATATGGCTTGGACGGGAGCCGTTGAACAAGTTTGGACTTATCGATCACAAGAAAATGTACGAGATGACCAGGGAGGTTCTTAAGATTATCGAACTGGAAGAAGATCCTTCTTCCCTCATGGCGTCTCTTACCGTAGCGAAAATGCAGATGGTCGAAATCGCAAAGGCGGTTTCGTTTGATTCACAATTGATTATAATGGACGAGCCCACATCGGCTCTTACAGATAAAGAGGTTAAACAGCTTTTTGACATCATGCGAAAGCTGAAGAGTCAGGGGAAAAGCATCATCTTTATTTCTCATAAACTTGATGAAATCTACGAAATAGCCGATCGCATTACAGTCTACCGGGACGGTATGTATATAGGCGCCGAAAACACCGCTGATCTCAAGGTCGACAAGCTCATCAATATGATGGTAGGCAGGGATGTGAACGAACTTTTTCCCAAGGTTCCCTGTCCCATAGGCGAAGTCAGGCTGGAGGTAAAAAATCTTTCCAACCGGAAGTATTTTCACGATGTTTCCTTTGCCGTGCGCAGGGGCGAAATCTTTGGTATAGCCGGTCTTGTCGGCGCGGGCCGTACCGAAGTTGTGGAAACTATCTTTGGCATGAGGCCCCATACATCAGGCGAAATATTCATTGACGGAAAAAAGGTAGAAATAAAGAGCCCGCGGGACGCCATACGGTACGGCATGGCCTGGCTGACCGAGGACAGGCGTGGTTCGGGAATCTTTCCCATGCTGTCGGTGCAGCTTAACATAGTCATCGCTACAATTCCCCGTTTCCTCAACAAGATAGGACTTATACGGGATTCAAAACTTAACGCGAGCTGTGAAGAATACGTACGGAAGATTCAGGTTAAGACGCCTAGCCTTGCGCAGCATGCGCAAAACCTGTCGGGAGGCAATCAACAGAAAGTACTCGTGGCCCGCTGGCTTATGACTAACCCGGACATACTCTTTCTCGACGAGCCTACCAGGGGCATCGATGTGGGAACCAAATCGGAAATACACAGACTCATTACCAATCTTGCCGGAGAAGGCAAATCTATAGTGATGATCTCAAGCGAGCTTCCCGAAGTCATGGGTATGAGCGACCGTATCATGGTCATGCATCAGGGCAAGGTAACCGGCATTGTTGATAATACCAGCGGGCTTACCCAGGAAGAACTGATGGCGTATGCCACGGATACGGTAGAAGAATACAAAAAAAACAAGGAGGGTAAAGAATGACACAGCGTTTTGATATGAGACGGATATTTAGAACATACGGTATGGTTATTGTTCTTCTTTTTATGATAATACTGCTCAGTTTGGTAAGCAGGGGTACGTTTCTTTCGCCAACCAATATTTTTAATGTATTAACCCAAAGTTCAATCTTCGGGATTATGGCGCTGGGGATGACCTTTGTTATCATTTCCAAAGGCATAGACCTTTCGGTAGGCTCGGTGCTGGCCCTGTCCGGCGTTGTGGCGGCGAGTGTTGCCCAGGTTGCGGACGCTACGGAAAAGTACTTTCCCAATATACCGGTGCTGCCGGTCCTTGTACCTGTGGTAGTGGCTCTGGTTATAGGCGCAGGCTGCGGCTGTATCAGCGGCTTCCTTATCGCCAAGACCGGGATACCGGCCTTTATCGCCACCCTGGGCATGCAGACTGTGGCCAGGGGTTTTGCCCTCATCTATACCAAGGGGAGGCCGGTAAGCAATCTTATTCCCTCCCTGAGTTTTCTGGGAGACAAAGTCTTCAGGAACATGATTCCCGTTCCGGTAATCATTTATTTTATAATGATTATTATCAGTTACATACTGCTCAATAAAACCCGGTTTGGAAAAAATACCTATGCCATAGGAGGCAATATAACCGCGGCGGAAGTATCGGGCATCAATGTTTCTAAAAACCTTATCCTGATTTATACCTACTGCGGGCTCCTTGCCGGTCTTGCCGCGCTGGTTTTCGCCGGGCGGGTGGGGAGCGTACATCCCGGCGCCGCTGAAGGTTATGAGCTTACCGCCATAGCCGCGACTACCATAGGCGGTACGTCCCATTCGGGCGGCATAGGAACTATAGTCGGCGCCTTTATCGGCACCATGGTACTCCAGGTTCTGCGTAACGGTTTTACCCTCCTCAGCGTAAACGCCTACTGGCAGAAAGTCGCCGAAGGTCTTATTATCGTCGTAGCGGTTATTATTGATATGAGGAAAAACGCAAAACGTGATTAGACTTGTTTACACATCATAGATTTGAGTTTGTCAAACAAGTCTTTTGTCACGGGAAGGAAGTATGAATAAGGTTAAAATTGGTTCTGTGGGGCTCGGCCGGCTGGGCGTAAGGCATGCCGAAAACATTGCCGGAAAAATCAGGAACGCGGAGCTTACAGCCCTCTGCGATGTTGACACTGCCAAGCTCAAAGAAACAGCCGGACGGCTGGGGGTTTCCCGCTGCTTTGATTCCTTTGAGGAAATGATAGCTTCCAAAGATATTGACGCCGTGACGCTCGTATCTCCTTCGGGCCTCCATACAAAGCAGATTGCCGCCGCCCTTGCCGCGGGAAAACATGTGTTTTCCGAAAAACCCCTGGGCGTCAGCGTGGCCGAGTGCAAGGAAGCGGAAAAGGCGGTAGAGGCCCACCCTGATCTGGTGTTTATGCTGGGCTTTATGCGGCGCTTTGACGAGTCATACCAGTATGCGTATAAAAAAGTGGCCGCAGGCGAGATAGGCAGGCCGGTGCTTTTTAGGTCTTACAGCCAGGACCCCGAAAAATTTATTGAAGGCGCTATCGCCTTTGCCCCTCATTCGGGCGGACAGTTCCTTGACATGGCGGTCCATGACATTGACCTGGCCCGGTGGTTTACCGGCTCCGAGCCTGAGAGCGTCTATGCCATAGGGGATTGTTACGCCCATCCTGAATTCGGCCGGTACAAGGACGGAGACAATGTATCATGCCTCATGAAATTCCGAAACGGCTGTATGGTGTTCCTGTTTGCCGGACGCACCGCTCCCCACGGGTACAATGTGGAGACCGAGATCATAGGAACCAAGGGCATACTCCGTGTCGCGTCGGTTCCCCAGAAAAATCTTGTAGAGATTCTTGACAATCACGGAGTACGAAAGGAATGCAGTGAGAATTTTCTTGAGCGTTTTGAAAGCGCCTATGTCAACGAGGTTCAGGAATTTGTTGACTGTATTATCTTCGGCAAAAAACCTGCCGTCAGCGTATATGACGGAACCAGGGTTTCTGAAATAGCGTATACTTGCAAGGCGGCATTTGAACAGGGAGAGATGATTACGTTTTCTATGTCAGTATAAACGGCTCAGGTATGACGGCCGGAGCCTATACGGGGAAAGATATGCTTAGCATCAAGGATATTGCAAGACAGGTTGGAACTTCTCCCTCAACGGTTTCCCGTGTTGTCAACGGAAAGGCCCATGTTAATTCAAAAAAAAGGGAACAGATACTCAAGCTTATAAAGGAAACCGGCTATGTGCCCAACAAGGCCGCGCGGAGCATGGTGCTTCAACGGAGCTTTGCCGTGGGCATTGTCGTTCCTGATACCTTCAATCTTTTTCAGCAGGAACTCTTTTCGATCATAGAGCGGCGGCTCGAATCCCTGGGCTACCATACCCTGTTCTTTTTTACCAAGCTCGGCCTTTCAAACGAAGAGGACTGTCTCCGGCGCCTCTCTATGGAAAAACTTGACGGAGTCATCATACTCCAGGAAATGCATCTCCCCGGGTTTTTTGAATACTTTTCCAGAACCGCCCTGCCTGTTGTAGCGTCAACCTGCAAGTACCATGAGTACCCCACTGTGGGCGTCAACGAAAAACAGGCGGCCTTTGAGGGCGTCAATTACCTTATCAGCCTGGGCCATAAAAAGATAAACATGATTTCCGGCATCGGCTTTGCCTTTGGGACAAGGCGCACCGAAGGCTACTACGAGGCTCTGACGTTTAACGGCATAACGCCGGACGAATCGCGGGTAAGTTCGGTACAGTACTACACCGCCGAATTCGGCATGTACGGCATGAGCGAAATGCTTCAGAAGAGCAGGGATTTTACCGCCCTCTTTACCGCCAACGACGAACTTGCCATAGGGGCCATCAGGGTGCTGCGCGACGAGGGCATCAGGGTTCCTGAGGATGTTTCGGTACTTGGCTTTGATGATATTTATATGAGTAATTATATCGTACCCAGACTTACCACCATCAGGCAGCCCATAAACGAAATAGGCGAACAGGCCGCCCTGGCTTTGCACCAGAACATTACAGGCGTCCCTGGTTCCGCGGGGTTTGATATTGAACTTCCCCACCGGCTTGTTATCAGGGAGTCCACGGCCCCCCTGTCGCCGTCCACAACAAAGGCGGCCGGTGTTTATAAGGAGATACCATGTTGAAAAGAAACAGAATCGCCCTAAACCGCATCATTTCCCCTTCGCCCAGCCTGAAAGATTTCTTTTCCTTTGCCCGGAGCCTCGGCCTCTCCAAGGTCGAACTCCGCAACGACCTTCCGGGCAGGCCAGGAATCTCCGGCATCATCGACGGCCTCAAACCCGCCGGGGCTGCCCGCATGGCCCGTGATGAGGGCATTGAGATTATCACTATTAACGCCCTTCAAAAATTCAATCTCCCCTCTGAGAGACAACGCTGTGTGGAAGAACTGAAGGGGCTTCTGGAGCTCTCGTCCGCCCTGGGCTGTAAAGCGGTGGTACTCTGCCCAAATAACGAGAAAGACGACAGGCGTTCCGGGGCGGAACAGTACAGGGACACGGTAGCCGCCCTGACCGAATATGGCCCCCTCTTTGCAGAATACGGCGTTCTCGGTTATATTGAAGCTCTGGGGTTCAGCATATCGTCTTTGGCGTCTTTACCCGCGGCGCTTGGGGCTGCCAGGGCATCGGGCTTTGCCTGTTACAAGACGCTTCTTGACAGTTTTCATCATTATATAGGCCCTGATACGGAGCATATCTTTGGCATGGACGGTCTTGGCGCTTCGTATGAAACAGCGTATACCGGCCTGGTTCATCTGTCCGGAGTCGAAGGCACAATTCCTCTCGCGGAATATCGTGATGAACACCGGGTGCTGCCGGGCCCGGCGGACACGATGGGCAACAAGGAACTTATCGCGCGGCTCCTTGGACTGGGGTATACGGGCGACTTTTCCTTTGAGCCTTTCTCGGAGACAATTCAGCGCTTGTCTCCCGGCGAAGCGGCTTCAGCCATTGAGGCAAGCCTTCACTATCTGGGAGTCATGCCCTGACGTGTAACGCGAGCCGGGTACGGGCCCTGGTTTGCAAAATACGGCGTTTTTGGATATACTAAAATTCCGGAGACGCCGTGTAAAATTGAATTTTGAATAATGAAATTAAATAGAGGAGAAATTATTATGGATAAAGAAAAACTGGATTTTCTTAAAGCCAGGGCGCTAGAAATCCGCAAGCTGACTATCGAAGAAATCGGAACGCTGGGCGTTGGTCACATAGGCGGCGCTATGTCCATAGTGGAAGTACTGGCGCTTTTGTATTTCCACCGTATGAAGGTGGACCCCAAACAGCCCAGAATGGCCAACCGGGACCAGCTTGTGGTGTCCAAAGGCCACGCCGGGCCCGCCGTATACGCGGCTCTCGCCGCCAAAGGATTTTTCCCCAAAGACTGGCTTGCCACGCTGAACCAGGGAGGAACCAAACGTCCCAGCCACTGCGACCGGAACCTGACTCCCGGCATTGACATGACCGCCGGTTCCCTGGGGCAGGGTTTTTCCGCCGCCGTGGGCATAGCCCTGGGGCTCAGAATGGACAAAAAGTCTTCGTATGTGTATTCCATAATTGGCGACGGCGAATCCAACGAAGGGCAGGTATGGGAGGCCGCGCTTTTTGCGGGAGCCAGAAAGCTGTCCAATTTTATTGGATTTACCGATTACAACAAACAACAGCTTGACGGCTATACCAAAGATATCATTGACCTCGGCAACCTCGAAGCCAAATGGCGGGAGTTCGGCTGGTTTGCCCAGACCGTAGACGGCCACGACATTGCCGCTCTCGATGACGCGGTAGAAAAGGCCCAGGCCCAAAAAGAAAAGCCGTCCATGATTGTGATGAATACCATTAAAGGCCGGGGCTGCAGCTTTGCCGAAGGCATTCTTTCTAACCACAATATGACTTTTAATATGGAAAAGGCCCGGGAAGCGCTTAACGCGCTTGACGCCCAGGGAGGTAAGTAATGGAAACAAAAGAATTACGCGCGGCCTATGCGGAAACACTGATAGCCCTGGGGGCAAAGAACCCCAATATCGTCGTTCTTGAGGCAGATCTGATGAACGCCACCGGAACAAAGGTCTTTAAGGAAGCCTATCCCGACCGCTTTATCAACGTCGGCATAGCGGAGGCGAATATGATAGGCGTTGCCTCGGGCCTTTCGGAAACAGGAAAAATCCCCTTTGCTTCAACCTTTGCCTGTTTTGCTTCCCGCAGGGATTTTGATCAGTTCTTTATCTCGGCCAATTATGCCCAGCTCAATGTCAAACTCATCGGGACCGATCCGGGCGTTACCGCCGCCTTTAACGGTGGGACCCACATGCCCTTCGAAGACCTCGCCCTCATGAGGGTCATACCCAAACTCATCGTTGCCGAACCCTCTGATCCCAGAGTCTGCGCCGCTTTTATTGAACAGGCCGCCAGTCTCTACGGCTGCGTGTACATACGCATAGCCCGCAAGGCCGTCCCCTACCTGTACGACGAAAACGAAAAATTTGAATTCGGCAAGGCCAAACTTCTTAAACAGGGCAAGGACGTATGTTTTATGGCCCTGGGAAGCCTCATGGTAAATGAATCCCTCAAGGCCGCCGAACTGCTTGCCGGCCAGGGCATAGACGCCGGGGTGCTGGATATACTTACCCTCAAACCCATTGACCGGGAAGCGGTCCTTGACCAGGCCGCCAAAGTCAGGGCGGTAGTTTCGGTGGAGAACCACCAGGTCATAGGCGGCCTGGGGAGCGCCATCGCCGAACTCCTTGCGGAGAACAGCTATCAGGGCAAGTTCAAACGTGTAGGCATTCAGGACGAATTCGGCCAGGTCGGAACCCAGGACTTTTTGGTCAAGCACTACGGCCTTGACGCCGAAACCATAGCCGCCGGAACAAAGGCGCTTTTGGGTTAAACGGCGTGGATTTGTATTGACACAATGCGTATAAAAAGGTATGGTTTTTCCATGAAACGGATTTTTGTGCCCGGACATCACCATCATCACGGATTTTTCATCTGGCAGGCATAGGATCCGGCGCCTGAAAGGCGCTGTAAACGGTAATCAGGCCGTGGATTCCTATGGAGTCCACGGCTTTTTTATTCGTGGCGAAGGTTTAATACCCCGCCGAACCTGCGGTTCAAACTCTGCCGCGGTTATAAAGGTATTAAACCTGAGTCCAAAACCTGATGAGAACAACAACCGCGTGGCTCTGCCGCACGGTTGTTGATTCGTGGCGAAGGTTTAATACCCCGCGCAAGAAAACCCGCGCAAGGGACAAGGAGTGGTTATGGGCAAACTGAGGATTTTGATTCCAAAGGGCAGGATATACGATAATGTGTCGCGGCTCTTTTCCGACGCGGGAATTCAGATGAGCCTTGCGGACCGTACCTACAGGCCCCGCCTGGCTGTCCCCTGGCTTGACGCAAAAATCATGAAGCCCCAGAACGTGGGCGAGCTTCTTGAACTGGGGAGCCATGACGCGGGATTTACCGGGCTTGACTGGATACAGGAATCAGGCGCGGACATCGAAGAACTTATGGACCTGGGCTTTGACAAGGTTCGCATAGTCGCCGCGGTTCCTGCCGGTAAAAGCGTTGATGAACTTAAAACGCGCACCCTTGTGGTTGCCACCGAATATGTAAATATAGCCGGGGCCTGGCTTGACCGCGCGGGCTACCGCTACCGTATTGTACGCACCTACGGGGCCACAGAGGTTTTTCCTCCTGATGACGCGGACATGATTATCGACAATACCTCATCAGGGCAAACCCTCAAAGACAACGGCCTCCGTATCCTGGACACCATACTCGAATCTTCCACCCGTTTTGTCGCTTCCCGGGCTGCCCTTGCGGACAGCGAAAAGCGGGGCCAGATAGAAGAGCTGGTCATGCTTTTTAAGGCAGTCCTTGAGGGCAGGGACAAGGTAATGCTTGAGATGAATGTTTCCAAAGAACGCTTTGACGCCCTTATCGCGGCGCTCCCGGCCATGCGGAGCCCCACTGTCGCGCCCCTGTACGGCGAAGCGGGCTTTGCGGTAAAAATCGCCGTGCCAAAAAACGAGGTTCCTGTTTTAATTTCAAAATTAAAAAAATTCGGCGCTGCGGATATTGTAGAATACGAACTAAGGAAGGTAGTGCCATGAGAAAAACCCAAATCGAACGAAACACCAAAGAAACTGGCATCTCCATAAGCCTTGATCTTGACGGTCAGGGAGAGGCAAAACTCGATATACCCATAGGCTTTATGACCCATATGCTCAATACCTTTGCAAAGCACGGCCTCTTTGACCTTGAGATACACGCCTCTGGCGATCTGGAAGTAGACCAGCACCACCTTGTCGAAGATATGGGCATAGTCCTTGGCCAATGTTTTACCAAAGCCCTGGGAGAGAAGCGGGGCATACGGCGGGTAGGGAGCTGCCTGTATCCCATGGACGAAACCCTTGCCCGCGCTGCCGTTGACCTGTCGGGGAGACCCTTTCTGGTGTTCGAAGCGGGCCTTTCAACAGCGCCGCTGGTATTCAAAAGCCCGGGCGGAACCGAAGGGAGTTTTCAGACCGATGTAATTGAAGATTTTTGGCAAGGCTTTGCAACTAACGCCTGCTGCGCCCTTCATCTTGAAATCATCAGGGGAAGAAGCGATCACCACAAAATAGAAGCCCTCTTTAAGGCCGCCGCCAGAGCCCTCAGGGACGCCTGCGAAATCGACCGCCGGGCCCCTGACTTTATTCCCTCCACCAAGGGCGCCATAGCATGAGCGAAAAAGCCATGACCGGCGTTATCGACTATGGCGCGGGAAACCTCGGTTCGGTGATGAACGCCCTGGCCCGGCTTTCTATCCCCGCCCGCTTTGTCCAGGGCCCGGAAGAACTCAATCCCCGCCTGTTCCGGGGAATCATACTTCCCGGCGACGGACACTTTGCCACAGCCGCAGAATCACTTGGCGGCTCAGGCTATGCCGAGGCGATTAAGGACTGGATTAAGGCCGACAGACCCTTTCTTGGCATCTGCCTCGGCCTTCAACTTCTCTTTGAAAAATCAGAAGAAGCCCCTCCCAAAGACGGCAAAGAAACGCCGGGCTTTGCCCTTATCCGCGGCGAAGTAAAAAAATTCCCCGGCCGCAAGGTTCCCCAAATAGGCTGGAACCAGACCAGGATAAAAAAGAATTCCCGCCTCTTTGCCGGTTTTACCGGGACTGAATTTTTTTATTATATTCATTCCTATTATGTTGAACCGCTCGATACCGCCGACATCGCGGCAGAGGCCGACTACTATCTCAGCTACTGTTCCGCCGTGGAACGCGGCGCCCTTGCGGCGGTTCAGTTTCATCCCGAAAAATCCGGGGCTGCGGGACTAAAGCTTTTAGAGAACTGGAGTAGATTTTGTTGAGCCCCACGCCGTGTTACATTATCGCGTTGACCCGCTCGCCGGCTCGCGGGCTGCTATTGGCGGGGCTAAAGCTTTTAGAGAACTGGAGTAGTTTTTATGCAGGCTAAACGGATAATCCCCTGCCTTGATGTTGACGACGGCAGAGTGGTCAAGGGCGTCAAGTTTAAGGGAATCAGGGATGCCGGAGACCCGGCCGAACTTGCCCGGCGCTACAATGAACAGGGCGCGGATGAACTTACCTTCCTCGACATAGGCGCTTCCTACAAGAGCAGGGCCATTCTCATGGACCTGGTGCGCAAGGTTGCAAAGGAAGTTTTTATCCCCCTCTGCGTGGGCGGCGGCATACGAAGCGTTGACGATATGCGCGAGGCAATGAACGCCGGCGCCGACAAAGTATCGGTGTGTACCTCGGCGCTCACCAATCCCCCGCTGTTATACGACATGGCCAGGGCCTACGGAAACCAGTGCGTAGTTCTTTCCCTGGACGCCAAACGCGCGGGCCTGGATAAAGACGGCAGACCGTTCTGGCACGCCTATGCCAAGGGCGGCAGGGAAGATACCGGAAGAGACGCCATAGCCTGGGCCGTCGAAGCCGTTGAACGGGGAGCCGGAGAAATCCTCCTCAATTCGATAGATTCAGACGGAACCGGCGGAGGTTATGACAAGGAACTAACCAGGGCCGTCATGGCCGCGGTGCCGGTTCCGGTCATCGCCTCAGGCGGCGCGGGCTCGCTCGAACAGATAGCCCATATACTCGAAGGCGACGAAGGCGCCGACGCGGCCCTGGTGGCTTCAATGCTGCACTTTGGCCAAACTTCAATACAGGAAATAAAAAAACACATTGAATCAAAAGGCGTAGTCGTGCGATGGTAAACTGCGCGGGGAGGAATAAATGGTAATAGCGTCCATAGACATTCAGGGCGGCAAAGTCGTCCAGCTAAAACAGGGCTCGCAGCTCATGCTCCAAAGGGACAATCCCCTGGAACTCATCAGGGAATTTGACCGTTACGGCGAAGTTGCGGTCATCGACCTTGACGCCGCCATGGGAAAGGGGCACAACGAAGAACTGATAAAGCCCCTGCTCCGCCTTGGCCGGTGCAGAGTGGGCGGCGGCATACGGAGCGTTGAACGGGCCAAAGAACTGGTAAGCCTTGGCGCGTCTAAAATCATCGTAGGTTCGGCGGCGTTCAGGGACAGCGCCGCAAACGGAACCGGCGGCTTTGCCCCCCAGCTTTCATGGCTCGAAAAACTCGCCGCCGCAATAGGCCGCGAAAGAATCATCATTGCCATTGACGCAAGAGACGGCGAAATCACCGTTGACGGCTGGAAAACAGCCACCGCCCTTCCCCTGGTTCAAAGCGCCAAAACCCTCGAACCCTATACATCAGAATTCCTTTTTACCTGCGTCGAGCGCGAAGGAACCCTGAGCGGCATTGACCTCGACCGCGTGCGGGAACTAAGAGCGGCAATCTCCTGCGGCCTCACTGTCGCGGGCGGCGTTTCTACCCTGGACGAAATCAGCGCCCTGGCAAAACTCGGCTGCGACGTACAACTCGGCATGGCCCTCTACACCGGCAAGATAGACCTTTCCGCCGCCTTTATCGCCTCCCTCAACTGGGAAAAGGTCGCCTCTATGGTTGCGCCTAACCAAGCGTCATCAGTTGCGCCTAACGGGGCACAGGCCGCCCCCGCCCTGCTTCCATTGATAGCCCAGTCGCCTGACGGCCAGGTCCTTATGACCGGCTATACCGATAGAGAAGCGTTAGCCGAAACCTTCGTCCGGGGCAAACTCTGCTTTCACAGCCGCACCAGGAACAAACTCTGGATGAAAGGCGAAAGTTCAGGCAATACCCTTACCCTCCTTCGCCTCAGGGCCGACTGCGACCGGGACGCCCTGCTTGCCACGGTGATACCCCGGGGCCCGGTCTGCCATACCGGCGCGTATAGCTGCTTTGAAACAG
>JAIRTD010000218.1 GCA_031255115.1 Spirochaetaceae bacterium
TGGTCTTGCTTGTTACCGGCAGCCCCGCTTCTTTGAGCTTTTCCTCTATATTGTTTGTGGACGGAGACTGGAACACCGGCACCTGGAACCATTCGTCCAGGGTACTGGCCGCCCAGCCCAATTCGGTCTCAAGAAGCTGGCCTATGTTCATCCGGGAAGGAACCCCCAACGGAGTAAGGCACAGATCAAGAGGAGTACCATCTTCCATATACGGCATATCCTCTTCGGGCAGTATGCGGGCCACAACACCCTTGTTGCCGTGGCGGCCGGCCATCTTGTCCCCCTCGCGGAGTTTGCGTTTGGTGGCGATGAGGACCTTGACCACTTCGTCGACGCCGGGATTAAGATCGTCCCCTTCGGTACGCTTGAGCCGCTGTATGTCGATGATGGTGCCTTCAATGCCGTGAGGCACCCTGAGGCTTGAGTCCCGCACTTCTTTGGCCTTTTCGCCGAAGATTGAATTAAGCAGTTTGAATTCCGGGGTGGTTTCGGTTTCGCTCTTGGGCGTTACCTTGCCCACCAGTATGTCTCCGGAACGTACCTTGGCGCCAACCCGTATAATGCCCTCGGCGTCAAGATTGTCCAGGCTTTTTTCGGAAGTGTTGGGAATATCCCTGGTTATCTTTTCGGGGCCGAGTTTGGTTTCCCGCACCTCGGTGATAAATTCCTTGATATGGATGGAAGTAAACATGTCGTCCTTTACCACCCTTTCGGAAATAAGGATTGAGTCTTCGTAGTTATAACCGTTCCAGGGCATAAAACCTACCAGTATGTTTCTGCCCAGGGCAAGTTCGCCGTTTCTTGTGGCGGGACCGTCCGCAATGACCTGGCCCGCCGCAACCTTTTCGCCCTTTTTGACCACCGGCCGCTGATTGTAACAAGTGTCCTGGTTGGTTCTCTGGTACTTGATAAGGGGGTACACGTCAAGATCGTCCTTGCCGGCCCGGTCGTTCTTTATCACCACTTCCTGGGAAGTAACCTTGATCACAGTCCCTGAACGTTTTGTCTTGACCAGCACTCCTGAATCATAGGCGCATTTGCCTTCCATACCGGTGCCCACCCGGGGCGCCTCAGGAAAGACCAGGGGCACCGCCTGCCGCTGCATGTTGGAACCCATGAGGGCCCGATTGGCGTCGTCGTGTTCAAGAAAGGGAATCAGCGAGGCCGACACGGAAATAATTTGCTTGGGCGACACGTCCATATACTGAATGTCCTCAGGCGCCCTGGTGGTATAATCGCCCTGGCGGCGGCAGGAAATCTGCTTGTCCGTAAAGGAACCGTCGCTGTTGATGGCGGCCGAAGCCTGGGCTATATAGTAGCGGTCCTCATCCATGGCCGAAAGGTATTCAATCTCCCTGGTGGCCATACCCTTGGCAACCTTGCGATAGGGAGTTTCGAGAAAGCCGTATTCATTAACCCTGGTGTAATTTGCAAGAGAAACAATGAGCCCGATATTGGGTCCTTCGGGCGTCTCTATGGGGCACATGCGTCCGTAATGGGTGTAGTGAACATCCCGGACCTCAAAACCCGCCCGGTCACGGGAAAGTCCGCCGGGCCCCAGGGCGTTAAGACGCCGTTTGTGGGTCAGCTCGGCGAGGGGATTAACCTGGTCCATAAACTGGGAAAGCTGGCTGGAACCAAAAAATTCTTTTATCGCGGCCACTATGGGCTTAATGGAAATCAGGTCCTGGGGCTTGATGGTGTCGGTTTCTTTAAGGCTCATCCTTTCTTTGGCAATGCGCTCCATGCGGCTGAACGCGGTTTTCATGGTATTGGCCATGAGTTCGCCTACTGAACGCACCCGGCGGTTGCCCAAATGGTCTATGTCGTCGATATTCTCATCGCCCACATACACCTTGATGAGGAACTTCATCGTGGCAATGACATCCTGTCTGGTCAGGGTAAAGTCCTCAAGGCCCTTGGCGTAGTTGAATTTCTTGTTGAGTTTGTAGCGGCCCACCTTGCCAAGGTCATAGCGGCGGCTGGTAAAGAACATGCCCAAAAGGTCCTTTTCCGCGGCTTCGACCGTGATGGACTCGCCGGGCATGAGCACCGAATACACCGCCGAAAGGGCTTCTTCTCTGGAAGGCTCGTCCCTGGCAGGGTCCTCTTTTACAAATTTGATTTCTTCCCGTTCAAAACAGTTGAGCAGCATAGGTGAATTAAGGGAATCCTCGGCGTCAAATTTGATAACTTCTACAGTCTTGATGCCGTTGCTCAAAAGTTCGTCTATGTCATGGGGGTGGAGCTTTTCTCCCGCCCGGTACATTTTCTTTTTCTCCGCGCCGTCTTCGCCCCAGACCGTAGAAGCAAGCACCCGGCCCGAAATTTTTTCTTTGGTACGCCGGTCGTCTGTTATGGTAAGAGTCTCGGTGGTGTAAAAGGCCTTGATGATTTCTTCGCGGCTTTCGTAGCCCAGGGCCCTGAGAAAGATGGTTCCAAGTATGCGCTTTTTCCGGTCTATCTTGGCGTAGATGAGTTCCCGCTTCTGGTCTATTTCGAATTCCAGCCAGCTTCCCCGGTAGGGAATGATACGGGAAGAATATATCCCCTTTTCGTGGCTAAAAATAACGCCAGGGGAACGGTGTATCTGGGAAACCACAACCCGCTCGGCGCCGTTGATGATAAAAGTACCCCGGTCGCTCATGATGGGTATGTCGCCCATGTAAATATCTTTCTGCCTGATTTCGCCTGTGGTCTGAAAAATCAGATTGATCCTGGCCTTGAGGGGAACCGCGTAGGTCAGCCCCTTCTGCTTACATTCCTGCTCGGAGAATTTGATGTTTTCTTCGTCCAGGCTATAGTAGTCGTATTCGAGAACCATATCCCCAGAGGGTATCTCTATGGGAAAGGTTGTCCTGAAAACCTCTTCCAGGCCCTGCTGTTCGGGGGCCTTTTTGGCCCTGACCCTTTCCCGCTGGAGGAAGCGTTCATACGAAGCAAGTTGAATATCAATGAGATCGGGCAGTTCCATTACATCCTGAATATCCTGCCCTACATAACTTCGTTTATTGATTATCTTGCCTTTGGCTACCATACAAACCCCCTCGCATAAATTTACCTTTTTTATACTCCAAGCGCTTTAGCTTTGCCGGGCAAGGAATTTGTTACTTTCTTGACCGGCAAACAATTACAAACGGCACTCCCCGGCATCTTCAAAATATCAGGGAATACCGCGTCGTGAAAAAACCGAACCAGGGGCCTTCCGCCCGGAAAATTCCGGAGAGGAGGCGCCCGGGCCCGCGTATCGAATTACTCTGCGTACGTCTTTTACAAAATCCGTCTTATTGAACTTCAACTGTACCGCCGGCGGCAGTAACCGTTTGCTTGATCTTGTCCGCCTCATCCTTGGAGACATTTTCTTTAAGAGGCTTGGGAGCGCCTTCGACAAGGTCTTTGGCTTCCTTCAGACCCAGACCAGTAACGGCCCTGACCTCTTTGATGACGGCAATTTTCTTTGTGTCATCAAAGGCTTTAAGAATAACGGTGAATTCCGTTTTTTCTTCCGCCGCCTCAGCCGCCGCTCCGGGAGCCGCAGCCGCGGCAACAGCTACAGGAGCTGCCGCGGAAACACCGAATTTTTCCTCCATGGCTTTAACCAGTTCGGAAACTTCCAAAACCGTCATGGACGAAATTGCTTCTAAAATCTCTTCTTTTGTGGCTGCCATATTATCTTCTCCTCAATACAATATACGCATCTCATACAAAACGCGCCCGGACAAAGCCGGAAAAGCCCGACAGGAACGACAGCGTTCGGAATACATCCGAAAGAAGCCTGAAGGGCCTATACTGCGGTACGCCTAAGCGGCGCCTTCCGCCTTTTTATCGGCAATGGCCTTGATGGTACGCACAAGCCGCGCGGGCACATCGTTGAGCGCCGCGGCAAGATTACGCGCAGGTCCGTTCATCACCGACATAAGCATGGAGATAAGTTCCAGTCTGCCGGGCAGTCTGGAAAACGCTTCGGCCTGAGCCGCGTCATAGACCGAATCGCCGATAAGGGCGCCTTTTACCTTGAGAACCGGCGCCTCTTTGGAAAAAGCAAAGAGTATCTTGGCTACCTCGTTTGCGTCCTTGGGCGAAATAGCCACGGCGGTGGGCCCGGTAAGGTATGCGCTCACATCGGGGCTCTTGAGTTCCTCAAAAGCTATACGGGCAAAGTTATTTTTTACCACGGTAAACTTGGCGGCCTTTTCTCTAAGCTGCCTGCGCAGGGTGGTAATCTGCTCTACGGTAAGCCCCCGGTAATCGGCAAAAATAAAATCCGGCGCTTCGCCAAAAGCCTCTTTAAGCTCTTTTATGGACGCTGTTTTTGCGTCCTGTATTTTTTTCGCTACTATTGCCATGATCTTACTCCTCGTTCTTTACCCATATGCCGGGCCCCATAGTGGAACATACCGAAATGGTCTGGATAAACTCGCCCTTTGCGTCGGCGGGTTTTTTCCGCTTGATCTCGGCAACCACAGCCTGAACATTTTCGGCTATCTGGCCGCTCTCCATGGAAACCTTGCCCACGGCAAGATGTACCACGCCGGTCTTGTCCGCCCTGAATTCCACCCGGCCTTTTTTAAGTTCGGCCAGAGCGGTTTTAAGATCGAAGGTTACCGTCCCGGTCTTGGGATTGGGCATAAGGCCCCTGCGGCCAAGAACCATACCAAGTTTACCCACATCCTTCATCATATCGGGAGTCGCCACGGCAACATCAAAATCAAGCCAGCCGCCCTTGATCTTTTCGATAAGGTCTTCGGCGCCTACAACGGCCGCGCCGGCTTCCTGGGCTTCTTTTTCTTTTTCGCCCTTGCAGAACACAAGAACGCGCTTTTCGCCCTTGAATTGGTTGGGAAGCACTACCGTATCGCGCACCGACTGGCTTTTCTTGAGGTTGAGCTTAACTGAAACATCTACGCTCTCGTCGAACTTTGCATAGGACATGGTTTTTACCAGGTCCAGGGCGTTCTGGAGCGGATAGAAAACAGAGCCGTCATATTTCTTGACTGCCTCGGCGTATTTTTTTCCGCGCCTCATTGTTCCACCTCCACACCCATGGACCGGGCGGTTCCGGCGATGATGCGTAACGCCGCGTCAATGTCGTTGGCGGAAAGATCGGCCATCTTCAACTTGGCGATCTCTTCGAGCTTGGCCCGGGGAATCTTACCCACCTTGTTTTTGTGGGGCTCTCCAGAACCCTTTTCGAGGCCAATAGCCTTTTTGATGAGGACCGCCGCGGGAGGCGTCTTTAAGATGAAGGTAAAAGACTTATCGCCGTACACGGTGATAACCACCGGTATGATAAGCCCCGCCTCCATAGCCTTTGTCCGTTCATTGAACTGCTGGACAAACTGGGGCGCGCTGACCCCGTGAGGACCCAGAGCAGGACCTACGGGCGGGGCCGCGGTAGCCTTGCCAGCAGGACACTGCAGCTTGATTAACGCGGCAATTTTTTTCTTTGCCATAAAAACTCCTTTGTGGTGTGTCCGGCTTAAACACCCGGACTAACGAGGCAGTTTTTCAACCTCTCCCACATATATTAAGCCGCCTTCAAACTTTCAAAATTGAAATTTTGAAGCAGCTCCTTTACCAAACCTGTTTAGAAACTACAGTTTCTCCACCTGTAAAAGATCAACTTCTACCGGCGTATTCCGGCCAAAAATACCAACCATGACTTTGAGCTTGTTCTTCTCCTGATTGACTTCTTCGATAGTACCGGTAAAGGACTCAAAGGGACCGTCGATGATCTTAACCTGCTCGCCTGCCGAAAAACTCTGCCGCGCCCGTACCGGCCGCTCGCCCTTTATTTCGCCTGATTTTTGCAGTATGGACCGGGCCTCATCGCCCGAAAGGGGCTGGGGCCGCTTGTCCGCCGGAGTTCCCACAAAACCGGTAACACCCTGTATTTTTTTTATCCTGGAACAACTCGTCTTCCAGTCCAGTTCGGGAAGGTCCATCTCGACCAGTATATACCCGGGAAGGAATTTTTTTGTCAGGGTCCGCTTTTTGCCGTCTTTGACCTCGACCACTTCTTCCTGGGGAACTTTAACATCCCGCACAATATCCTTATCCAGGTCCCCTGAATTGACCATCATGCGTATGGTTTTTTCGATTTTATTTTCGTATCCCGAATAGGTATGAAGTACATACCACCCTGTAGCCATGACGTACCTTTTTTATGTCAGAATATTGCCCGCACACCGAGGAGGAGCAGTACATCCACCAGTCCCAGAACAGCGGCAAAGAGAATGGTAGAAACAATCACTACCTTGACCGAACTGATCACGTCTTCCCGGCTGGGCCAAACAACTTTCCGCAGTTCCGCGTAGGATTCCTTTATAAACTGAATCAGCTTATTCATAGCGCCCTCTCTATCACCAACCATACGCCGCCCTGCAGCGGCTCATAAATCCTTCTTCGAAGCCTACTGGGGAGTTTGCGGAGCAAACTCCCAAACCAAAAACGCTCTGCGTTTTTGGTTCTCTCAGGCGCAGTAGGCTTCCCCTCCAGTCGCAAACCTCCTGTTTGCTCCCTCCGGGCCGGGGTTCAGCCCTGGCGGCGCACATCCTGTGCGCCTTACCTCCCTTCCGGTCGGCGGGCTAAACCCTTCGAAGCCTACTGTGGGGAGTTTGCGGGGCAAACTCCCAAACCAAAAACGCTCTGCGTTTTTGGTTCTCTCAGGCGCAGTAGGCTTCGAACCCACGACCTGCGGTTTTGGAGACCGCCGCTCTACCAACTGAGCTATACGCCTATATGGAGATTGCGCCGGCGCTCAATCCCAAATTCCCTACTTTATCTTGGTCTCTTTGTGCAGGGTATGCTTCCTGTCAAAGGGACAATACTTTTTAAGTTCGAGCTTTTCCTGGGTATTCCGCCTGTTTTTGGCGGTTGTATAGTTTTTCCGTTTACACTCAGTACACTGCAGGGCGATGAGTTCCACCACCGTCTTTTTACTCGCCATAATTCCCCCATCATGAAGGCTTCTTGCCTTCTATGCTACTGAACTGCCTAATTCTACCTGCCGCGATGGAATTTTATTCCACAAAACTCCAAAACCAAAAAAAGCTCCGCTGTTTTTGGTTAGCCCTCGATCAGAATCGAACTGATGACCTTATCCTTACCATGGATATGCTCTGCCAACTGAGCTACAAGGGCATAATAACCGCATTTTAAGGCGTTTACTAAAGTAACGAAAACGGAGATTTATGTCAAGCCCCCATACGCCTAGCAGGAACTATGCCGAAAAAAGTATTTTTAGACAAAAACAAGGTGTTCTGTATCAGCGCTCATTATATTGAAGCAAAACCCCGCGCCGCCCGAAGTTTAGACCAGGTTTAGGGTTAATTGGATAATATTTTATCGATATACTGGTTTACCCGTTCCATCAAGGCCGAATTTGAAGTTCCGGCCTACACAACTGTTGTCATTAGTCGCGGTTTCCCGTATTCTCCATAACAGGAGGGTACATGGCCCAACAAACTAGCTCTTCTTCCCCCCGCATCCCCTG
>JAIRTD010000220.1 GCA_031255115.1 Spirochaetaceae bacterium
AGGGAAATAACATGGTTCAGGTCGGCGGGGCTGGTCTGGGGATTATTGCAAATTTCGAGGACTTTGGAGACTGTTGTGGGAAGGCTCGGCATGGCTTTTATATAATCTTCTATGCTTTCGAATGCTTCATTTCCCACTGCGGTCTCCGTTTTTTGTTTTTTGCCCTGTCTTCTTTATGCCGCTGAGTACGCCGTTTAGTTTGCGGCTCAGGGCGGTGATGAGTCCGTTATCCTTCAGGGCCACGGTGAGTTTGCCCAGGTAGCTCAGGGTTCCCGCGATGTCCTTTACTTCCGGTTTCTTTTTCTGATCTCCGGCCTTTTGGGGAGCGGTGCCTTGAGGCCGGGTGTCCCGGGTTTGTATTTCCTTAAAGAGTCCCTTTTTTCCTTCCAGGGTGTCAATGATATATTCCATGCTGAGTCTTGCGTCGCTCTGCTTAAAGGTAGTCTGCTGGTTTTCGGGAAGAGCCGAAGTCAGGGTCTTGAGATAGCGCATGAGATCAAGCATGTCCTGGGACTTGAGTTTGCCTTCTTTTTTCGGCGGGGCATTAGGCGGCGTTTTGCCGGGGGGTTCCGCGGTCTCGCCGTTATGCGGCGTTTCCGGGGCCTCTGCTTCCATAGGCTCTTCGTCTGCGGCCTCTTTTTCCGCAGGCTCCTGGGGCTCCTCTTCTGCAGGCTCCTGGTCCGCCTCTTCGTCCGCAGGCGCTTCCTGGTCAGGCTCGGCCGCGTTTTCAGGTTCATAGAGCGGTTCTGCCATTTCGTCAAAGAGCGTTTCATCGTCCGGAGCTGCTTCTTCTCCCGCCTCGGACGCCTCGGACGCTTCGGACGCCTCGGGTTCAGGTTCTTCGGATTCGGCCTCTTCGGCGGGCAGTTCTTCTTCCGGTATTTCGCCGGTTTCAGGCTCGGCGTCTTCGGCAAGCAATTCTTCTTCGGGTATTTCGCCGGCTTCTTCGGGTTCGGCCTCCCCGGCGCTTTCTTCGGCAGGTAATTCTTCCGGGGTGAAATCAAGGGGGAGTAGGGATTCTTCTTCGTCCGGGGCCGGCGGGTAATGGGGCGGCTGCTGCGCCGGCGCTGACGGCGGGTACTGTGGCGGGGGCGGGTAAGTGGGCGGCGGGGAACTCTGCGGCGGATACCCGTCCTGCGGCGCGTTCTGCTGCGGAGACCCGGACGGTCCCGCGCCCGGAGCGTCGGAGGGAGCGGATTTTGTTGCAGGGCCGCTGTCAGAGGGACCTGAGCTTTCATATACCGGTCCTTCCGGCAGGGCATCCAGGGAAGGTTCTTCCTCCTCAGGAGCTTCTATAATTTCTTCCTCGGGCATCAGGTCATTGGTGTCTTCGCCGCTTTCAATAAAAAGTTCTTCAGTCTCCTCGTCAACCATCTTTGCCGCTTCCACGGCGCCCAAAAGATAATCATCCTGCTCCTTGCCTTCTTCTTCCTCTTCTTCGGCTTGTATGAGTTTAAGATTGCGGTCCCACAGGTCCCTGACTTCAGATGAATAGGCGGTAACGGCGTTTTCGTAAAAAGCCAGAGATTCGTTGAGTTCGGAAAGATCGTCCGAAGTGGCCCGCGCCCCCTGGAGGTTTACCAGTTTGTCGGCGGTCCTCAGGGCCTTTTCGATTTCGCCGGCGCTTTTGTGCAGCGCGGCAGCTTCGGCAAGGGCCTCGGTATCGTTGGGGTCCGCCTGGACCAGTTCTTCAAAAATCTGAATGGCATGGGTTTTGTTTCCCATTTCGGTATAGAGTTTTCCAAGGAGGAATTTCGCATTACGGTCGTTTGGTTTGCGGGTAAGAAAGGCGTTAATGCGTTTTTCCGCTTCCTTGTATTCCTTTCGCTTAAAATGAATGTCGGCCAGATCAAGCTGAAAGGAATAGTTTCCCGGATCAATGGAAAGTATTTTTTCAAAATTCTTTTGCGCTTTTTTGTCATCGCCCAACAGACGGCAGGCTATGCCTTCCGCTCTAAGGGCCTGGATATTTTCCGGCTCCCAATGAAGGGCTTGCTCCGCCTGTTCAACCGCTTCAGGATAGCGTTCAAGTTTGAGGTAGAGGGAACTCAAACGGGTTCTTGCATCGGCGCTGGTGGGGGCCAGTTTGATGAGTTTTTCAAGCTCTATTACCGCGTCGCCGAAATTGCCCGCATCTTCAAGGGCGCGTTCCAGATTGACGACGGCCTTGACGTATTTGGGGTCCGCTTCCAGGGCCTGGCGGTACTGCAGTATGGCGTCTTTGCTGCGCCCCTGGTCGGTGAGAACCACGCCCATATTGTTCCGCGCTTCGGCGTTAAAGGGATCGGTAGCAAGAATTTTGGTGAAGGTATCCATGGCCCTGGCGTGCTGGCCCTTCTTAAAATAGATAATCCCCAGATTGTTCATCGCGTCTATCCAGCCGGGACGGCTGCGGAGAGCGGACTGATATTCGACGGCGGCTTCGTCAAGATGGCCTGTGGATTCCAGGGCTACGCCGTAATTAAAGTGCAGGGTAGGATTATTCCGGTCCAGGTTGAGGCCTTTGCGGAACACGTTAAAAGCCTTGTCCCATTCCTTGAGCCGGTCGTAAATGGTTCCCAGGTTGTTGTAGGCGGGGACATAGCCGGGGTCGAGTTCCACAACTTTGGCATAGGACATGGAGGCGGCTTTGAGGTTATCAAGCTGTTTATGAATGTTCCCTATATTATAATGAAATTCCGCCCTGGTGGGGTCGATATCTATGGCGTCAAGCAGTACGGCCAGGGCGTCCTGGAGCTTGTCCTGTCTGCGGTAAATAACGGCAAGGTTGTTCAGCGCTTCTACATCCCGCGGATTCTTGCTGGTCAGGGTGGTAAATTCTGCGGCGGCTTCGTCAAGTTTTCCCAGCCTGGCCAGGGCGGAACCAAGCATCAGCCGGGCATCGCGGTCGTCGGGTTTTTTGGCTATATAGGCCTTGAGAAGCCGCCGGGTTTCTTCATGGTCCCCTACGCGGGCGGCGCCCTGGGCCCGTTCAAGTACATCTTTTAAATCAAGGGGACTCATGGAACCATCCTCAACGGCCGGGCCGCTGTTTCCCGGGAAAATTCTCCGATGTGCCGGGCTTCGTCATAGGCGGCAACGGCGAAAAAATACAGCTTGCCGTTCTCAAGGCCGTCAATGCGTAGAGAAGTACGCCGGCCGGCATTTATCGGCGATACTCCTAATATAGCGTCATTGCCGAAATATTCCCCGGAATTTACGCCGTAATAAACAAAATATCCAGCCACGTCCGGCGCTGAACTGGGCCGCCAGGAAATATCCACCGCCCCGTCCCTGGCCAGAACCTGCACCCAGCTTGGCGGCGGCGGCGCGTCATCGGCAAGGTACTGTATCCTTAGTTCGTCCACATAGGGGGTGGTTTCGCCGTCTCCTGAGGGGTAGAGCTGAACCGCTACCTGTACCCAGCGGCCCTTGAGTTCAAGGTTGCTCCCCGGCGTAAAGGGAATCCAGGAAGGGTCGCCGGAATCGGGGCCGTCCTGGGTCCAGTGATAGGGGGTATCATCGGCGCGTACAAAACAGTGAATCGCCGAATAATCAGGAAAACGGCCGGGATTGAGCCCAGCAAAGACATTCCGCACTATGCCCCCGGCGGCGGGAGCGTTTCTGTCTACCGAAAAACGGCCGCCCGAAAGATTTATCATAAGTATGCTGCTGTTTGTGGCGCCAAGATTGATAGGATCGCTGACAAAGTACCCCCCTCTTGACGGATATTTTGTCAGCGAGGGTTCGGCAAGATTTCCATATATGCGGAATTCGTCCATAAAGCCGGTAAACCTGCCCCCCAGAACCAGGCTGCCCTCGGTACCTGCCAC
>JAIRTD010000275.1 GCA_031255115.1 Spirochaetaceae bacterium
GGCTTCGGCGCTTCCGACTGCCGTAATTCCTGCGGCAGCCACCTCTATTATTTTGAAACCCCGCCCCTTGCAAACAGGGCCTTTATCAGCATACTCCTTCGTTTCAGGCACGGGGAAACGTGGTGAACTATGAAAGCTCCGGGTGGGCTACCTGCCAGCGGTTGTCGGTTTTTTCAAAGGCGGCGGTGGGAAGGTAGAGCTGCCTGCCGTCTTCGGCGTTGATGCGTATCCGGCCTGCCACGACATTGACTTCGGTAACTTTCCAGGAAACTCCGTCATGTTGAATCTTGCAGCCTTCGGAGGGCATATAGCGGCGCTGTTCACCGTAAAAGTTGTGTTCATAGGCGAGGCAGCAGAGGAGTCGTCCGCAGGGGCCTGATATTTTAAGCGAATTAAGGGAAAGGTTCTGGTCCTTGGCCATTTTTATCGACACTGGTTTGAGTTTGTCCGATACCTGGTGGCAGCAGTAGCCTCTGCCGCAGACACCGAGGCCTCCTACGACTCTGGATTCGTCTCTTACGCCTATCTGTCTGAGTTCTATGCGGGTTTTGAATACGCTGACCAGGTCTTTTACCAGTTCCCTAAAATCAACCCGGTTTTCTGCGGTAAAGAAAAAGAGTATCTTGGGCTCTTCAAGGAGGTAATGAACCGAAACGAGTTTCATCTCCAGTCTGTGGGTTTTGATTTTTTCCTTACATATCTTGAAGGCGTTTTCTTCCTGTTTAAGGTTACGATTTGCCTTGGCAAGGTCTTCTTCGGTGGCCCGGCGGGCTATGTGGCCGATTTCCTTGCCTGAGTGCAGGGCCCGGTTCTGTATGGCGCCGGTAACTATCGCCAAATCCTGGCCATAGCGCGTGGGGACCAGGACCTTGTCGCCTGTGGCAAGCGCCTCGCCGGGCCAGGCGGCGATGAATGTTTCGTGGGAATAGGCCAGGGTAAGCCCGTATAGGGGAACTTCGGGATCAAGGGCAAGGTCTTCCGCTCCGGCGATGATGACCGCTTCGCGGGATTCCTCTTCGGGATGGTCCTCGAGGGCCGCTATGTCATCATCTACATACTCGTCATCACCGGCTGTATTTTCATAGTTTGCATCGTCCATAGTACATCCTTATTGCAGAAGATCAATCAAAAGGCCGTTAATCTCCTCGACTTTGGCGAGTATCTCCATCTGGGAATGCTGCCCGGCGAGTATGCCCGCCGCAAGCTGTTCCAGTTTCCGGTCCACTACCTGAACCAGGATCTGCGCCTTTGCCTTGAATTTTTCTTCCGGCGGCCCCTTAAACCCGGGTTTTTGATAGTTGGGGATGCCCTCCTGCATAATAACAGTATACCCGTTTTCTACTACATAGTGAAGGAAATCACGGACCGCTTTTTTGTACTGCTTGATTTCTTCGGAGAAGGGCCTGTTTTTGAGGGTGTCCCCGGCGCTGTGTACTCCGTCAAGAAGTTCCTTGAGCGCTTCTTCGGACGGGGGGAGTTCCCGCAGGGCCTCTGTTTCGGCGCTCTGTCCGGATTTTTCGAGGAGATCGGTAAAGGAAGTCTTCCGTGTTCCCCGTATCTTTTCTTTGTCGCCTAATTTTTTGGCGTCGGTATTATGGGCGTACAGGGCAGGGTTAAAAAAAGGGCTTTCAGGAAAATCAACTTTATCCATATTCCGCCACACGCCTTTTGCGCTGTTGTTATATCCGCCTTATGGTTTACTGCCGGGAAAGGCGGCA
The DNA here is from genome assembly GCA_031255115.1 of Spirochaetaceae bacterium. Lineage (GTDB taxonomy): Bacteria > Spirochaetota > Spirochaetia > Treponematales > Breznakiellaceae > JAIRTD01. The sequence continues at coordinate 1,719 of JAIRTD010000275.1, forward strand.
AGGTTCGACATGACGCCCCAGGCGTCCCTGTAGGTGGACACCGTATCGTTCCACCGTTTTTCGTCCTGGCAGACCACTACTCTGCCGTGGATAAGGCAGCCTTCATCGGCCTGAATGCGCCGGGTGATAATGTCCCCCAACACAAGGCCGGTAGAAAGCACGGTGATTCTTTCGCTGGCCATGATATTACCCTGTACCACGCCGCCTATGGTGATATTGGTTCCCGAAATATCGCTTTTCATGCGGGCCTTTTCGCCCACCACAACCCGGCCCTTGGCCCTGAGATCGCCCTTGAGATTGCCGTCTATGCGGACAAAGCCAGGAGCGGCAACATCGCCGTTGACCGTAGTACCCGGGCCGATAATGGAATTGATTACGAGTTCTTCGCGGTTAAGACGGGCCATCCGGATTAACGGCCCGCCGGGTTTCCGGCCGATCGGGCAAGGCTGGAACGGATATTGAGATATTTAAGCGGGTCAACCACATCGGATCCGATATGTACTTCATAATGAAGGTGGGGCCCGGTAGAAAGGCCGGTATTGCCTATATACCCTATGGTTTCGCCCTGTTGTACCCACTGGCCTTTTTGCACCCGCGCGGAAAGCAGGTGGGCATAACGGGTATAAAAGCCGTGCTTGTGCTTAATAACCACATAGTTGCCGAACCCGTTGTCATAATCCACCGTAACCACCTGGCCGTTTGCCGTGGCGATAATGGCGTCTCCCTGACGGTAGGTCGAAAGGTCTATGCCCTTGTGAATATACCACTGACCGCTAAAGGGGTTTTCGTTCTGGCCAAAAAACATGGACGTATGTCCAATGCCGCCCTTGATGGGCCACATACTGGGTATGTCGGTCAAAAGGGCGCTCTGGGTGTCAAGAACACTGCCGATTTCCCGCAGCGGCTCCTCGGCCTGGGCCAGATACCCGGCCAGACGCTGTATGTCGTTCACTTCCTTGAGGGTTCCTATGGAATTTTCCTGAACATTAAAGAACGAAGACATATCCCCCTGATAGGAGGCCTGTTCAGCATCACTTACACTGCGTTCAAACCCCAGAGTCGAAAGGGTCCCCGAAAGGGCCGCCTCAAAGCTCCGGGTAACCCGGAACAGACCCGATATTTCGTCCCTGAGCTGATCCAGGCTTGCCTGGGCGTCTTTGAGTTTGCCATCCTTGTCCTGCAGGGCGCCCTGGGTATTGTGGTAAACCGAACCATACCAGAAAAAAGCCCCAACTATGCCTACCATGACCAGGGCCATACAGCACAGGGAAAAGATTGAAACATGGAGATTATAGACTTTCTTTTCTGAATGGGGGACCAGCATAACGGTATACCGCCGGCCCGCCACGCCAAAAATATGCCGTACAACCGAAACAACCCAGCGGCCCAGAGCCGCAACGAGGTTTTTTATTTTTCTGACAAGAGAATTCTCAAGCCGTTTATACCTATGGACCGAAGCCACCGGTCTACTCCTCACTACAATATTAGCATAATTTAAGAAATACAGTATACCAGGTACTATATCTCCTTGTCAAATGAATATCCAGATATTTACCCGGCGAACCCTTAATTTTCGGCAAAAACAGCTAAAATATTGACTCGCAGGGCCCCCGTATATGCCGGGGGACTAATCAAGAGCCCGGTCTTGTGCTACACTAATAACATGAACGGACCTGACCAGTTTAAGAAACCCAGCCTCAGCAAAAGTATGTTTTTCCTCATGGTTATCCTGGGGGTAACGGTACTTAAATTTGCATCTTCGGTGCTGCTGCCCCTGACCATCGCCATACTTTTGGCCTTTGTACTGGAACCAGTGGTCCGGTTTTTGGGCAAATACCACATATCCCGCCTGGCTTCGATACTGCTGTCTTCGGCCCTGATTATCATAGGGCTTTACAGCATGGGCCTGGCCCTCTTTTCTTCCGGCAGAACCATACTTTCGTCCTATCCGCGATACGAGGACAGGCTTACGGAAATCTATGTGGGCATAGCCAGGTTTTTTGAGTTATCCTATGATGAACACCTGTCATTTCTGGAAAACCTCTGGAATCAACTGGGCATACGGACACGGATACGGGGCATAACCCTTTCCCTGTCCAACGCGTCCATTATTTTTCTTAAAGACGCCTTTATGGTGGTCCTGTTCGTGTTTTTTCTGCTTACCGAGGC
>JAIRTD010000292.1 GCA_031255115.1 Spirochaetaceae bacterium
AAAGGGAGACCTCATGGGCTTCCTCCTCAATACCGCCGCAAGGCTCCAGGCCAGGGCCGACGATCTTTCCCCCCGTGAATCCCGGGGTATGATTACCAAGCAGGTTCATATCAACTTTGTCAAGGAAAATTCCGCCAACAAAAGCACCCTCTTCAAAAACAATACCGTGTACTTTCTTGATACCGGACAGATTGAATTCAAGGGCGTTATGCTCCCCACCTGTGAGGCGGTGTTTAAGCCGGAAGAACGGTACAAGGAGCAGTACTCGGAGGACCTTGCCCGTCTTTTCGCTTCCATCAAAGAATCCCTCTGGGAACAAAAAATATACCTTGACCTTATGGACCTGATTAAAAAAGTTGTCTCGGTCATGCCCCCTTTCAAAATAGCCCGGCGCATGGTGGTTTCCAATGTTGAAGTAGTCAATAATGATTCCATAGTCCAGCTCTCTGTGCTTGCCGTAAAAACATATCTGCAGGACGAGGATTATTCGGGCGCCGTTGATATGCTCCACAGCTTTAGCGCCGTTATGGAAGAAATTCCCCGCTTTGACCGGCTGATACTTGACTATACCCGCAATATCACCCAGAAATACGATCTGCTTCTCGATTCATATAACCGTTCTGTGGACAAACAGATTGATGAAAAGGCCGGCTCTATTTTTTCCGGGAATCATCTTAAAACCTATATGGCGGCACGGAACGCCGTCAACATCTACGAAAAACTCCGCGCCGTGGCCAAGAAGAGCCCCCATATAACAATGAAGAAAACCCTCTGGTATAATCTCATCAAGATGAACAAAGAAAAGATGGAACTTACGATTTATTCGGGGAAGAAGTAGGGACGGACCGGGACCTCGAAACAATCAGCAGAAACGACCAGTACAGCATATTAAGAAAGATGCCCATAAAGAGGGTCATACCCCAGGACCCTGGATACACAAAGGGATTCATAAAACGGTCTCCAATATCGTACATAAGTTCTACAGGATCGGTCAGGATATCCCAACTGTTCCACCTAAGATACCGTCCTATATAAACGCCAAAACTTCCTATAAATAGAAAAAGCATTGATATTATCCTGACCGAAACCGGCTTAAAGCGGGAACGGAGTATGTTCTCAATATCCCAGAGGCTTAAAAAACCAAAGAGCAGGCCTGTCCAGGCAAAGGTCAATATGAGCAGAAGATCATACCACAGCGGCATATTGGACCGTATTCTCAGATGAAAGAGATCGGTCAGTATGTAGGGAGCGTTGGGAAAAAAGAGCAGCCAGGTACAGAGGAGTATGGCGGCGCGCAGGGGGGAACGTTTTATGGCGGGTTTGACGGCCGAAATGCTGGTAAGGGCCCAGGGGACAAAGGCCAAAAACAAATTCCAGTTTAAGAAGAGAAAAACCCTGGTGCCGGTATAGACACAGCGGTACAGGGATATGCCCAGGCAAAACATGGCGAGGGCGGCCATAAAAACCGTCTCATATAAGCGCCCTGTCTGCCTGAGAATTCTGAACACACCCATTGCTGTAGAACATCATGACAGATAAACCGTATTCGGTAAAGGGCAGAAAGCGGTTCAGGAATGTTTATAGTTTCTGGAGAATGCCGCGCAGAGTACGGCTACGGCGCATACCCCTATCCAGCCGTTCATAATGCCGGGCCAGCCAGAGGTATCGGCGAGGAAGCCGGCCAGGGGGCCGGAGGCGGCGGCGCCTATATATACGGCGCAGTCGAGGCTTCCCGCAGCGGCGGAGACACGGCGCTCTTTCTTAAAATTAAGCGGCACAAAAGCGGTCAGTATGTTGTTGGTGGCCAGTATAACCGCAAGGAGGGCAAAGAACGCAATATCCATGAGAACAAAATTAAGGCCCGCCGTTATGCGCAATAAAAGCGCCAGCGCCAGGGCGATGCTCATAAAAAGAACAAGGGCGCGTTTTTCCTGATGCCTGAAATACTTATACGCAATGCCGCTGGCCGCCAGGCCCGCGCAGTTCATCAGCGGAACCAGGGACATGAGAAACAGGGCCCGGTCAAGCGGCAGTTTCTGAAAGCCCGAAAAGAAGGTGGGGCCCCAGAGGGTAAGCCCTTCTTTAAGGCTGCCTTCCAACATGCAGACCAGCGCCGCTATCCACAGCCTGGTTCTGACAAGAAAGCCAAAGACATCCAGCCCCCAAACCCGGAGCTTTATCCCCGCGGGCCCTTTGCCTGGAATGTCTTTGCTTGCGGCGCTTTCAGTACCGGCGTTTTTATCAGCGGCGCTTTCGTCCGCAGACAGGGCCGCGGGAGAGGGCTTATAGGACACAAACCAGACAGCGGCGGCAAGTATGAGTATGACGCCGGGTATAAAGAACGCCATTTTCCAGCCCAAAACAAGGGTGATTCTGCCGACCAGAGTATACGAAAACAAATAGCCGAAAATCGTGGAACTCGAAAAGAACAGGGTTGCCCGGGACAGGTATTTACCCGGCGTCGAGTCAGACACCACCCTGACCAGGGGCCCCCAGAGCATGGACTGCACATAGCCGTTGATGGTCCAAAAAAGAAACAGAAAAGCCAGGTGCCGGGAAAAGCCAAAGAGTATATTGCTAAGCCCCGCCAGGGCGAGCCCTATACTGACAAAAAAACGGGGATTAAAATGATCGCCAAGAAAGCCGTTGATAAGCTGTCCCGCCGCATAGGCGACAAAAAAACCTGAGGCAACGGCTCCCAGTGACGCGTTGGAATAGCCGTAACTGTCATGCAGATACGGCAGGGCAATGGAAAGATTGACCCTGCCGAAATAGGCGCTTATATAGGCAAACCAGCAAAGGCAGTTTATGCCCCAGAAAGGCGCCGGTACGGACAGGGCCAATTTTTAGACCTTACTTCATTAGTACGTTCTTGACGAACAGATCAATAAACTCCTGCTTGTAAAAAGCCGGTATCCAGGGTACGCCGTTTCTCTGGCGCTGTTCTTCCGGCAAAAGCTGAACCTCGGTGGAAAGATCGGTGCGGGAAAGATAGGTCCCTATGCGTTCATTCATCTTGATCTGCTGGTCCTGGTCGGTAAGGAAATTAAGGAAGAGTATCGCCGCCGCCTTGTTCTTTGCGTTCTTTAACACACCGGCGCAGTCGCCGCCGCCTGCAAGACCGAATTCAGGAACGTACAGCACCGCCTCCTTAAAAAGGCTGCCTGACTTGAGATTGACCTGGGTATCGTCATCCCAGGCAACGGTAAGCCAGAATTCGCCAGAGTTAAGCCGGGAAATAGAATCATTGTTGGAGGTAGTATAGGTCCAATAGGGTTCCATGCTGTTCATCCAGTCCCATACCCTGTTCCAGCTCTCTATTTTCGCGCTCTGTATTTCGGTGTCGGAACGGTACTGGTCCAGCCCGCCGGTAAGGGCGCCAATGGCGGCATGCACAAAAGACTGGCCCGAACCGCCCTTGGAAGGATCGTTAAACCCAAAGCGTTTGGGATTGGCCCTGATCCAGGCGACCAGTTCATCCCAGGTCTGCGGGGGATTGGGAACCCTGGCGGGGTTGTATAAAAGACCGGTCTGATTCCGGTACAGGGGAATCAGTTCTCCGTTGTTTTTAAGCCCTTCCACAAACTCAAGAAGTTTGGGGTCCAGCTTGCTTACATTCGGAATAACTTTAGTTATAGGCGTATAAAAGCAGCCAAGATCCAATACGGGTTTAAGATAATCTCCGCCTATCATAAGGGCGTCAATGGATCCGACAGCCTGCCTTGCCTCGGCTATAACTTTATTGGCGTTGGCTGAGGCGTCGCCGACGACAACGGTAGTTTTGATTCCGTATTGCTGCTCAAACGCCCTGCCCGCGTCTATCCAGTGTTCTTCGCCCCACCAGGTATAAAACACCAGCGAACCTTCGGCCTTGGCCTCGGCAATGATTTGATCCCAGGTCATGGACAAATAATCCTTCTCCGCCTGCGCCGTATTCCCCTGCCCCTTATTACAGGACGCAAATGCAAGCGCCGCGAGAACCAGCAAAACCGCCATCTTCACAAATCTCGACTTCATCTTTTAACTCCTTTTTAGGCGGCGTGAGCCGCCATGTTAATCGAACATTAACGCATAGTGTTAATGATACTCCTTTTTAGGCGGCGTGAGCCGCCATAGTAAACCGTATAGCTACATCTTTCCGAGCGAAGCGGAAAGATAATCGGTTTTCATTAAACGCTCGGCAAGAATCAGCATGAGTATATTCGGAATCATAAGTACTATGCTCACCACCGCCGCATTGGGCCGTATAAAGTGATACCCCAAAAACGAGTACAATATGGTGGGTATGGTCTCAAAGCTGGGCGTTCCAATAATATAGGTGAGATTGAATTCCTCAAGACTCGTTATCACCGTAAAGATAGTCCCGGCAAAAAGACCGGGAAGCACCATGGGTATAAAAACATGGTATATCTTGCTCCAGGTACCGGCGCCAAGATTTTCGGCGGCGTCAATAATATCCTGCGGTATAGCCGAAAAACTGGTCGCCAGTATCCGTATCATATACGGTATGCCCATAAGACAGTGGCCGATAACCAGCCCGGCAAAGGTCTGGGAGAGGCCGAATACGGCAAAGACCCGGCTTAAAAAAAGGGCAACCACCATGCCGGGCAGTATAATCGGAAGCAGGATGAGATTGGAGATTATCGCCTTGCCCCTAAAATCCTTCCGTCCAAGCACATAGGCCGTAGGCAGGGCCAGGATAAAGGCCAAAAGCGCCGCCAGGGGAGCTATCGTATAACTCGTAACCAGCGCCCGAAGCAGGTTGGTATAGGAAAACACATACTTCCACTGGTATAACGAAAGCACCCTGGGGAAGGTATCGGGATAGGACCAGGGATGCTCTGGATCAACCAGGGACCACAGAAAGGCAAATATAACCGGGACAAATACGCATAAAAGCTGGGCCAGAATAAAAAACGTAGTCAGTATGCCAAAAAACGCGCGGCGCCTTTTTAAGATTTGCTTTATCCGCGGATTCACTATTGATTCTCCTGTATAATCTTTGCGATTTTGGTATAGAAGCTTACAAATATCATCGCCGAAGCCATGATAACCACGCCCATCACCGCCGCCTTGTTCCACTCCTGAAAGACCATGGCCTCGGTAAGCATTCTGACGCTCATGGACGACGGATATACCGGGCCCGCGATCTTGGTAATGGCAAAATCGCCAAAGGTCATGATAAATACCAGAATTACCGCAACAAGGATGCCCGGTATGGAAAGCGGCAGCGTTATTCGCCATATTACCTGCAGCCTCCCCGCGCCAAGATTCCGCGCGGCGTCTTCTATATCATCCCGTATGACCGCAAGGGAAGAAGAAATTATAAGAAGCTGAAAGGGTATATTCTTCCATATCTGTATGACAAAAACTCCCCAGCCAAATTGATCATTGAGGAGCCGCAGGGGTTCTTTGATGATCCCCAGGCCCATCAGAATGGAATTTACCAGGCCGTGGTACGAAATAAGATTGACAATGAGAAAGGCCCCGACCAGGGCAGGTACAAAGAGGGGGATTTTTATAAGCGAACCAAGGGTCTTTTTTCCAAAGCTCTGTTTTCGCAGAAACAGCGCGATGGGATAGGCAAAAAGCAGGGTTCCAAAGGAACTGCCCAGGCCGACTTTAAGGGAAAA
>JAIRTD010000047.1 GCA_031255115.1 Spirochaetaceae bacterium
CCAGAGCAGCGTGGATGACATAAAAGAAGACCTGCAAGACTTGCTGGATAACGCAGTAGGCCCCGTAACTTTTACCGAACTTACCTATGATGATACCGTAACTGCGTACTTCTGCAAGTATAGTGCCGGTTCCTATGAGTGTGAGATTGTGTTCTTCACAAAAGAGCATATTTGGCAGGCAGGGGGAAACGTATTCCTTGTTCCCCCAGGCGCTGTGTTCGTCAGGATCGGCCCAAGCGACGACGGCGAATAGTATAAAAACCTCAGAGTAACACTGTAAATACAGGGACTAAAATCTCCCGCCAGGCCGTATAATTGTTTCACGTGAAACATTTATACGGTCTGATTCATAGTAACGAAGCTCGTAAACAAAGCAACGCTTACAAGATACCCCGCCGCAAGCAGCCAAACGTGCCCCACAATTTTTTGTCAAGCGCGGGGACGGGTAAAATTCCGGAAAAAACATTTGGAATTCCCCGCCGGAGCGTATCGAAGATAGCGAAGGCGGATTCTACAAGCGTTTTTTCCGGGGTTTTACCTGTCCCCGGGGACATAAGATTTCGTGGATTAAGTTTAGCCCCTTGCGGCGGGGAGGTTCATTCGTCTTCAATATAATAGCGCCGGGCGGATTTTTTTGCGCTGTGAAGGTGCTTTCGGGCGAGCCGTTTTTCCCGGGCGGCAGGAGAGGGTTTGCCGGGCCGCCGGCGTTTGGGGATACGGGCCGAAGCGGCAATGAGGGCTTCCAGACGGGCATAGGCCCGTTCAAGGTTTATTTTTTGGGAACGTTCTTCCCTGGCAGTAACAATAAGTTCCTCGGCCCCGTTTTCTTTGTGAACAAGCCTTGAGGCAAGGGTTTCCCTGAGGCGGGTCATTTCGGCTTCGGAAAGCCCCTCAAGGCGGTTCAGGGCCAGGCGCAGGCTTACTTTGGTATTCACCTTGTTGACATTCTGGCCGCCAGGCCCGCCGGAGCGGGAAAAACTCATTTCCGCCCCGGCATGAATGGATTGATAGACCAGCGCCATATCCATAGCAGTATCGGTTAGTTTATCGCCTTTTTCAGCGCTTCCGCTTTATCGGTCTTTTCCCAGGGGAATTCGCTCCTGCCGAAATGACCATAGGCGGCTGTTTTCTGATAGATTGGGCGGCGGAGGTCCAGGGTTTTGATGATTCCCGCCGGGGAAAGGTCAAAGATCGTTTGCACGGCTTTTTCTATATTGGCTTCGGGGGCCTGACCGGTTCCAAACGTGTCGACCATGACCGATACCGGAAAGGGAACGCCTATGGCATAGGCTATTTCTATTTCGCAGCGTGTCGCAAGGCCGGCGGCAACTATGTTTTTTGCCACATAGCGGGCCATATAGGCCGCGGAACGGTCTACCTTGGTGGGGTCCTTGCCGGAGAACGCGCCGCCTCCATGCCGGCCCATGCCGCCGTAGGTGTCAACAATGATTTTGCGTCCAGTAAGTCCAGTATCTCCAAAGGGGCCGCCCACAACAAAACGGCCGGTAGGATTGATAAAATACTTGGTATCTTTGGCCAAAAGCCCCGTAGGTTCCAGAACGGGCCTGATAATACGGTCAATTATCGTTTCTTTGATGGTCGCGTAGGGAATATCCGGATCATGCTGATGAGAAACCACCACGGCGTCAATGCGCAGGGCCTTGTGGCCTTCGTATTCAACGGTTACCTGACTTTTGGCGTCGGGCCTGAGCCAGGCTATGGTTTTGTTTTTTCTAAGCTCCGCGGCGGTTTGCAGTATTCTGTGGGCCAGGGTAATGGGCAGGGGCATGAGCGCTTCGGTCTCGTTACAGGCAAAGCCGAACATCATGCCCTGGTCTCCGGCCCCCTGCTGGCCCTTGTACTCGTCAAGGCCGGTCCCGGAAACGCCCTGGCTAATATCAGGGGACTGGCTGTGTATCATGTCCAGGACTGCCATGGACTGGTAGTCAAGGCCGTAAGCGGGATCGGTATACCCTATATCCCGGACAAGATCCCTGACCGTATGCTGAAAATCAACAAAGGTTTTAGTGGTAATTTCGCCGCCTATAAGCACCATGGCGGTTGAGGCAAAACTTTCGCAGGCCACCCGGCTTTCAGAATCGTCCTTGAGACAGGCGTCCAAAATCGCGTCGGAAATCTGATCGCAGAGCTTGTCGGGATGACCTTCCCCCACAGATTCAGAGGTAAAAAAATAACGGCGGCTATTCATACTATACTCCTTCAATAATGAACAGGACGAACCGGTTTTTCTTCGTCCCTAATAAGTGTAACAAAAAAGAGGAGTAAAAATCTATAACCTTTGGGCCGCATCATTTGTTTGGTAGGTAGAAGGGTTGTTGATTCTTTGCCGCGTGGCATAGTATAGTCATTACTGGACCAGGCAAATTCTGCCTGCCGGAAATAACAGGAGGTTTTGAACTATGAAGAAATTTGTAATACTGATGGCGCTTGTCCTCTGTGCGGTTACCGCTGTTACAGCCCAGACTCCCCGGGACGGATTCTATTTTGCCCAGGACGCGGCCTATGCCGCCAATGGCATGAAGAATCAGGTTGTCCTGCAGGTTCAGGGTGGTAAAATTACTTCCGCCAACTGGAACATTGTAAGTTATCAGCCCGGAGCCGCCGACCTCAAGGCAATAGCCGTCGCATCCGGCGGTTCAGCGGCAACCTGGGCGGGCAATGCCAAAAAGGCCGAAGATTTTCTTGTTTCAAGCCAGAACGTCAACGCCACATCGGTAAGCGGCGTTCCCGCTAATTTTGCCGTTGCGCCGTTCTTTACCCTGGTACGGAACGCCCTGGCCGCCGGACCGGTAGCCCGCGGCCCCTATACCAAGGATGGCTGGTACTATGCCGCCGCCGCCGCCAATGACACATACCACACCAGAAACACCGCTCTGGTTACGGTAGTCAATGGAACCATTGTTGACGCCCTCTGGAATGGCATAATGCAGATGCAGGGAGTCAATCCTTCCAAGATACTTGCTTCCATCAGCAACGGCTATCCCATGCCCGCGCCCCAGGGCGCCTGGCACATACAGGCCGCCAGGGCCTCGCAGGCGCTGGTTAGCGCAGGCGATCCTTCCAGAATCGCCGTTAAAGCCAACCAGACAACCGACGCCATTTCCGGCTGTACCATTATGGTAAAAGATTTCCTTGACGCTGCCACAGCGGCCCTCCGTTCCGCCCGCTAAGCCGGACAGCAACCAAACGAAAGCTCCAAAAACTCCAGTTTTTGGAGCTTTTTTTCGCAATTGGGTTTAATACCTCGCCCCAAGGGCTAAACTTGACCCATAAAATCTTATGTCCCGGGGATGGGTAAAATCCCGGAAAAAACGCTTGTAGAATCCGCCTTCGCTATCTTCGATACACTCCGGCGGGGAATTCCAAATGTTTTTCCCGGTCTTTTCCCCGTCCCCGTGGTTGACAAAAAAAATTGTGAGTCAAGTTTAGCTCTTGGGGCGGGGAGGTTCATTTTGAATAAATCAACCAACTTGTTGTAGGGCGGTATTGCTTGCCCGGAGATATGTGAATAAAGACAGCCTTATTCCCAGAGCTTGCTTATGGGGAGCGCGTAAAGCCGGTCTCCGGCCTTAAAGCTGAGTTCGCCGGTATAAAAAACAAAACCGGCCTTAAAATAATTACCGGCAAACTTGCGTAGGGCAATAAGGCCTTCAAAACAACCGGCGTCCGTACCGCCAGAGCTTTTAATTTCAAAACCATACACTGAACCATCAAGACATTCCAGGACCAAGTCAACTTCTTTGTTGTCATGGGTACGCCAGTGGCCGGACAGGACCGCGTCATCAAGCCAGGAAAGTTCTTTGAGGATTTCGGCCACAACAAAGGTTTCCAGCAGATGCCCGAATTCCGTAATGGAAGAAGCTTCTTTCGCGTTGAGTTTTTCGGGAGTCAGACCCAAAAGCCGCGCCGCAATACCGGAATCAAAAAAATGAATTTTTGGTTTTGCCGCAATCCGCGAACCCAGGGTTCTGCCCCAGGCTTCGAGCTTGTGCAGCATGAAGACATCTTCCAGGAGTTGTATATAATCCCGGGTGGTGGATAAATCAATGGCGGCAATCCGGGATAGTTTTTCTATAGACAGTACCTGGGCGCTTTGTGCGGCAAGGTTCCGAAGCAGCGCGTACAGCCCCCGCTTGTTCCGTATTTTTGTAATGCCGGGAATATCCCGCTCAAGGGTTTGCTGTACATAATCATCAAACCAGCGATTCAGGCCCTGGGGGCCGCGCCTGACAGCCAGGGGAAAGCCGCCCCGGACAATGCGCTTGATATAGCTCTTGCGTGTTTCTCTGGAACCCCTGGTCCTGGCTTTGCGTATAAATCCCTCCGCGTCGGCAAGAATATGCGAAACAAGATTGGGAGCGCTGCCTTCAATCTCGGACTGCGCGAAGGGGTATATTTTCATCCGGTGCATTCGTCCGGTCAGGGCCTGTACACTGCCGGGCAGGGCATTGTGCCTGATGGAACCGGTGATGATAAACTGGCCGGGCCGGCTTGAGATATTCATGCGCGCCTTGATGGCGTCAAGAATGGCAGGAACCCGCTGGTATTCGTCAATTAAAACAGGCGGCGCGTTGGAGAATCTACCGTCCTGCCGGGTATAAAAACCAGGGTCCCGCGCCGCGTCTTCGCGTATTGTGGAATTATCAAAATCCAGTACCTGCGTCTTAAACCTCGCTGCCAGCGCGCGGATCAGCGTTGATTTGCCGACGGACCGTGGGCCTTCGAGGAGTATCACCGGTTCTTCCTTTGACCGGGTATAGGCAAGGCTGGTAACCCGCCGTGTATGTATGCTGCCGGATTCATTCATCAGGACCACTATAGCCTATTCCCGTTTTTTTGGCAACGTTATTCCCGGTTTTCGAGGCGCTTTATTCCCTCTTTTTACATATACTTATTCCCGGTTTTCGAGCAATATTATTCCCGGTTTTCGATTGGCTGCCTGTTATACCCTACAGAAAACCGATACGAGGAAGAGCGAGAGACGGCCTATGGGAAGTATATCAAGGCTTGTTCTACTTTCAATAATAAGAATGATGAAAAGCAGCGGCGCTCCCAGCTTTATGATTTTTTTCTCTGTTTCGCTGCGCAGGTTGAGGCCCGAAAAGGCTATGTGGCTTCCGTCCAGGGGCGGCAGGGGTATTAGATTGAAGATAAAGAGGCCGAAGTTAATGGTCGCCCCGTACAGGAGCAGGTGAACCACGCTTATAAAGACGTCTATAAACCGCGGAACATCTGCCCCCATGAGGGACGCCGCGTATATACAGAGCCGGGCAAGCAGGGCAAAGATCACGCCGAGTACAAAGTTTGAAAGCGGGCCAGCCAGGGCGATTAAGGCCTTGTCCCGCCGGGGACGACGGAGCCGGTCCGGGGAAAACTGAACCGGCTTTGCCCAGCCAAAACCCGCCACAAGGAGAAAGATGAGGCCCAGGATATCAATGTGCCTGAGGGGGTTAAAGGTGATTCTTCCCTGGTCTCTGGCCGTGGTGTCCCCCAGGGCAAGGGCCATACGGGCGTGGCTGTATTCATGGACCGTAAGGCCGATGAGTATCGCCGGGATAGGGTATATATATCTTTGCCATTCCATAGTATAAACGTAGCACAAAAATCAGTATTATATAATTATGATAATTCCAAATTTTCCTGATTTTGTTCCTGTAACTCTGGAATTAAAGAGAGAACTGCACCCCCACCTTTCTTTAACTCCTGACGGGGTTTCGGAATATACCTTTTCCAACATATACCTGTTCAGGAACCGGTACCAATACCGGGTTTCGCGGGTAGGGGACTGCTTTGTCATTTCCGGCGTACAACCCGCCCACGCGCCGGACGCCTCAACAGACGGAATCTCCCCCACTGAACACGTTCCCCCTCAGGTACCT
>JAIRTD010000051.1 GCA_031255115.1 Spirochaetaceae bacterium
TTTCCATCTCTCTTTAAGATAGGCATTACCGGTTCTTCAGGAAAAACCACCACCAAAGAAATCGCCGGGGCCATCATAGGCCGGGAAAAAAACGTCGTCATGAATCCCGGCAACCTCAAGTCAGAGACTGGGCTTCCCCTGGCGGTATTTACCGTGCGCGGCGATCATGAAGTAGGCATCTTCGAAATGGGTATGAACCGCCGGGGCGAAATCGCCGAACTGGCCGAGATTCTTAAACCGCATGTCGCCCTTATCACAAATATCGGGACTGCCCATATCGGAATTCTCGGCACAAAAGAAGCAATAGCAAAGGAAAAAAAAGAAATTTTTTCCCGTTTTACCGGAACGGAAACGGCCCTTATTCCCGCCGATTCCGAATTCGCCGAATTTTTGGGAAGGGATGTAAACGGAAACGTAAAATACTACGGTCCCGGGCAGGGCGCGTCTTTGGGCTTTGCCAGGGACAGGGGCTTATTGGGGACAGAGTTGATTTGGGAGGGGACGCCGGTCCGTTTCGGCCTGCCGGGGCGTTACAATTTGGCTAACGCCCTGGCAGCCGCGGCGGCGGCTCTTGAGGTCCCGGTAAGCGCCGCAGCGATACGGCAGGGGCTCGAATCGGTCAAGCCTCTTTCCGGCCGGAGTGAAATATGCTCCGGCCCTGTTACGGTGATTAAAGACTGCTACAACGCCAATCCCGAAGCCGTGTATGAAGCGTTGAGCTTTGCCGACTCGGTTTCCTGGAAAGGAAGAAAGATCTATGTGATAGGCTCGATGCTTGAGCTGGGAGAATATTCCGAAGCCGCCCACAAGCTTGTGGGAAAAGCCCTCGCAAAATCAGAAGCCTCTATGGTTTTTCTTTTTGGCGAAGAAACCCTTCCCGCCCTGGACTGCCGTGTCGAGACATCGCGCCAGAAGTGGTTTTACACGGACAGCATGGAAGAACTGTCCGCTGAACTCCGTTCCGTTTTGCGTTCCGGCGATCTTGTACTTCTCAAAGGTTCCCGGGGAACCGCCCTGGAGCGGCTCATGACCGTGATCAAGGAGCTTCCCCTATGATTCTAAAATTCCTCTATCCGCTGGTAAAGTACTTTACTCCCTTCAATGTATTTCAGTACCTTACCTTCCGGGGCGCTTACGCCGCCATGACCAGTTTGTTTATCTCCTTTGTCTTTGGCCCCCGTATTATTGAAGCGCTAAGGCGTCTCAAGGTAGGGCAGTCCATACGGGACGACGGGCCTGTTTCCCATCTCAGCAAGGGGGGAACCCCTACTATGGGCGGGGTTCTGATTATTATTTCGGTGCTTTTTGCCACCCTGTTCTGGCAGGACCTGAACAATTTCAGGGTGTGGCTGACCCTGGGGGCCTTTACCGGTTTTGGCCTTGTAGGTTTTATTGACGATTATCTCAAGGTCAAGCGGCATGATTCCAGGGGGATTTCCGTCAAGACCAAACTGGCAGGCCAGTTTATCGTGGCCCTTGCCATAACGCTGATACTGTACTTCCGGGGCGAAGAAGGGGTGAGCGTGCTTTACATTCCCTTCTTTAAAAATCCCGTGGTGGATATGGGGGCGCTCTGGATACCCTTTGCCGTGCTGCTCCTTGTAGGCGAATCCAACGCCGTCAATCTTAGCGACGGTCTTGACGGCCTTGCTACGGGCCTCGTACTTCTCATGTTCATAGCCCTTTCTATACTCTCCTATCTTTCCGGCCGCGCGGACTTTTCGGCGTATCTGGGCATTCCCTATATCACCGGCGCGGGAGAGCTTACCATATTCTGCCTTGCCATGGGCGGGGCCTGTATAGGCTTTCTTTGGTTTAACGCCCACCCCGCCGAAGTTTTTATGGGCGATGTGGGGAGTCTTTCTCTGGGAGGCGCCATCGCCACCATCTCGTTGATTCTTAAAAAGGAGATTCTTGTTCTCATCATAGGCGGCGTCTTTGTGCTTGAGGCCGCCTCGGTAATCGTGCAGGTTGCCTGTTATAAATTATGGAAGAAGCGGGTATTTAAAATGGCGCCCCTTCATCATCATTTTGAACTTTCCGGATGGGCGGAAACCAAGGTGGTAATCCGCTTCTGGCTTTTGGGAGGGCTCTTTGCCATTATCGCCCTCTCGACCCTGAAGATACAGTGATGATTTACCAGTTTGACGGGGGCTTTTCGGGCGTAAAAAAACGCGCCGACCATGTCCTCATAGCCAGCGTACTCCTCCTCACCGGCCTCGGCATGGTAAGCCTTTACTCGGCCTCTTACGGTTTTTCGGGCCGCTTCTTTGGCGACAGCTACTATCTTATTTTCAGGCAGGGGATTTTTGCGATCTTCGGGCTGGTTCTCTTTTTTATCGGATCATGGGTGGACCTTGAATTTATACGGCTCTGGATAAAGCCTCTGGTTCTGGGTTCGGCGCTGTTATGCGTCATGACATTTGTCCCCGGCATAGGGCTTACCAAAAACGGCGCGCCCAGGTGGATTAGAATTTTTTCTTCAAGCTATCAGCCTTCCGAACTGGTCAAGCTGGTGCTGCCCCTGTATCTGGCCCATATCTTCGCCAAAAAAGAGGACCGCATTGACGAACTGGGTGCGGCGGTGCTGCCTCCGGCCCTGGTAACGATGGTTTTTTTCTTTCTCATTTACCGGCAGAATAATTTTTCCACGGCCCTGTTTATCGCCGTAAACGCCCTGGTGGTGTTCTTTCTTGCCGGGGTAAGAATACGCCACCTGGTGTCGGCCCTGACCCTGCTGCTGCCCTTTTCGGTGCTCTTTGTGCTGACCAGGGAACACCGGCTCAGGCGCCTTATCAGTTTTGTCTGGCCCGCCTGGGAACCTCTTGGCGCGGGCTATCAGGTCCGCTCCTCGGTGCTGACCGTCGCGTCAGGCGCATTCTGGGGCAGGGGCATAGGCCACGGCATACGAAAGATAAGCAGCGTGCCTGAGGTTCACTCGGATTTTATTTTTGCCGCCTTTGCCGAAGAAGCGGGCTTTCTCGGCGTGCTTCTTTTTTGGGCGCTCTTTATCGTTTTTGCCGTCAGAGGCTACCGGGCCGCCCTGTATTCGGAGGACAGCTTTAAGCGGCTTCTCGCAGGAGGCCTGGTTACGGGCATCGTGTCCCAGGCCCTGCTCAATGTGGCGGTAGTTGTAGGCGCCCTGCCCGCCACCGGGATCCCCCTGCCGTTTTTTTCCGCCGGAGGTTCTTCCCAGGCGACCACCCTTTTAACCGCCGGGTTCATTGTCAATGTATCCCGCCAGAGTCGTGAGGAGGCCAGCGGTGTCGAGTGATGCATTTCTTGCCGGAGAGGCCCTTGAAAATTCCCGCTCTCCGTCCCGGTCGGATAAAATACTCAAAAGGCTTTTGGCCGTGCTGGCCATAATCCTCGCCGTCGAACTGGTGTGGCTCTTTGGCATAACGCCCTGCATGCCCTTTAACCATGTCGAAATCAAGGGCCTTCCCGAATTAAGCGACGGAGAACTTATCGCCAGGGCGGGGATAGCGGCAGATTCTTCTTTTATCAACTTTGACAGTGCCGGGGCCGCCTCGGCCCTTGAGGAACTCTATATGGTGGGAGAAGCTCTGGTAGAAAAGCGCTTCCCCGATACCCTGCGTATTAGTTTAAAACCGCGAAAGGCCTGCGCCGTGGCCTTTGCCGCTTACCAGGGAAAAATCTGCCCGGTTTTTTTTGACCAGGAAGGCGTAGTGTTCAGGATAGGCGCGCCGGAAGGGGAACTCAAAGCGTTAAGCGAAAGGCTCCCCATTATTTCGGGCCTTGCCTTTGAGAACCTTGCACCGGGCATACGGCTTCCGGAAAACTTAAAGCCCCTGCTTGGGAATCTCGAAAGCATCAATACCCGTAATCCCCTGCTTCTTTCGCTGCTTTCCGAAATCCGGGTTCATAAAAAACCCTATGACGGGTACGAACTGGTACTGTATCCCGCTCACGCGCCTATACGTTTTAGGGTAGGCCCGGAGCTTAATGAGGAGATGCTCCGGTATATTATGCTGGTCATTGACGTATTCAGACGCCAGGGCGTGGAAGTTGACGAGATAGATTTCCGCGGCGGAACGGCGTCATTCAAGCCAAAGGAGGTCCGTTTTGGCCAATGACGGATTAGTTGCCGGCCTTGACATAGGTACGACCAAGGTATGCGCGGTTATAGGCGAGCGTACCGAATCGGGTATAGAAGTTACCGGCGTCGGCATCGCTCCCTCGACCGGACTCCGCAAAGGCGTGGTGGTAAAT
>JAIRTD010000064.1 GCA_031255115.1 Spirochaetaceae bacterium
CGTTCAAGTTTTGCCGCGGCCTTGCCCCGCCCCGCGCCTCCCATGCCTGTGATAGTTCCCATGCCCGCGGCGCTTCCAACACCAGCGGCCCCGGCGCGTCCTGCGCTTCCCTGTGTACCACCCGGCAAGGCCGGGAACTCCCGGATTTCTTTAAGCAGGGGCAGTTCCAGGGGAAGTTCTGATGACGCGGCGAGAAAAGCGCCCAGAACAGGGACTTCAATTTTTTTTTCTTCAAGCTGTTTAAAAAACAGGGCAAGCGCGCCGCCGTTATCCAAAGGGTTTTTTCCTTTATATTTCAAACGCCGCGTGGAGCAGAATCGCGGCGGCCTGGGCGACATTGAGGCTTTCAGGAAAGCCTGTTCCGGGAATGCGGAGAAGATAACGGCAGTTTTCCTTGATTGCCCTGGGGAGTCCTGTTTCTTCGTTCCCCATGACAAGGAGTATGCCGGGCCGCTTTTCCGTCCCCTGCCTGTTTTCTTTGGCTATGAGGGGAAGGTCTTTGATACGAAGCCGGGAACGGTGGTCGGCCCCTATGGTCAAAAGCAGCCGGGAAGCGTCTTTAACAAAGGCGGCGGGTTTGTGTACTTGCCGGACGAGAATTGCTTCCATGCCGCCTTCGGCGCTGCGGTAGGCGGCGGTGCTGAGCCGGGCGTCGCTGTCCTCGCCGGAGAGTACGATGTACCGGGCGTTAAAAAACGCCGCGGAGCGGGCTATGGCGCCAAGGTTAAGGTCATTCCCCACTGAACTGAGAAGCAGTCCGGTCTGCCCTCCCCCGGCCCAGCCTTCGAGCTCTTCCGGTGTGAGGCCCGGAATCACAGGCTCCACGATCATTGCCACAACGCCCTGGTGGTGGGGGCTCTTGCAGATACGTTCGAGTTCCTCGTCCTCGCATAGTTTATAGGGCCGCTTTCTTTCGGCAAGCTGCTTGCATACCTTTGTAAAACTTTTCAGCCTGTCCACCCGGAGGAAGAGGCGGTTGATTGTTTCGGGGTGGCGTTCTCCAAGGGCGGCCACGGCGTTAAAGCCGCAGACCGCAAGTTCATCGGTCAACTTGTTTCGCATGGGTACAGTATAGCATAAAAAAGGGTATCTGTAAATTTACCGGCAACTATGATAGTCTAGAAAGGCATCAAAAACTTGCGGAGGATTGCGTGAATACATCGAAAGTTTATTTTACCGATATGCGGTGCAAAATAGGCGAGAGTCTTCTGGTCAAACTTGACCGGCTTATGGACAAGGCGGGCATTGGGACCATAGATTTCAGGAATAAATACACGGCCATAAAAATTCACTTTGGCGAACCGGGAAACCTGTCTTTTCTCAGGCCCAATTTTGCCAAAACCGTGGCGGACCGCGTCAAAGCCCTGGGAGGCATGCCTTTTTTGACCGACTGCAACACCCTTTATGTGGGGCGGCGCAACAACGCCCTTGTTCACATGGACGCGGCCTACGAAAACGGCTATACGCCCTTTTCGACCGGAGTGCAGAATATCATTGCCGACGGCCTCAAGGGAACCGACGACGTGGAAGTTCCTGTCTCCGGCGGGCAGTACTGCAAGACCGCCCGCATAGGCAGGGCCATCATGGACGCCGATATTGTCGTGTCGCTCAACCATTTTAAGGGCCACGAAAACACCGGCTTTGGCGGGGCCCTCAAGAATATAGGCATGGGCTCAGGAAGCAGGGCGGGCAAGATGATTATGCACAATGACAGTAAACCACGGGTTAAGGAAGCCCGCTGCACCGCCTGCAAAGCCTGCGCGAAATTCTGTAACGAAAACGCCATATCTTTTGAATCAGGCAAGGCGCTCATTGACCACCAACGCTGCGTGGGCTGCGGACGCTGCATAGGGGCCTGTAATTTTCATGCCATATCAATCAAATGGGATTCGTCCAACGAAGCTCTTAACTGCAAAATAGCCGAGTTTACCAGGGCGGTGCTTGACGGGAGGCCCAATTTTCATATTTCCGTAGTGAACCAGGTTTCGCCCTGCTGCGACTGCCACAACGAAAACGACGCCGCCGTGGTTCCCGACATAGGAATCTTCGCGGGCTTTGACCCCGTGGCCCTGGACAAGGCCTGCATAGACGCGGTCAACGCCGCCCCGCCCATAACGACAAGCCTCTGGGGCGAGCGGGAACATACCCACAAAGACGGCCGGGGCAACGGCGACCATCTCAGCGACATTCACCCCACAACCGACTGGAAGAGCCAGCTTAGCCACGCCGAAAAGATAGGCCTTGGCAGCGCCGCCTACGAACTCATTACGGTAAAATAGCATGCCGTACCTGCTTTTTGATTTGGACGACACCCTGTATCCGCCTTCGGCGTCTATGGGCGCGGCAATTGAACGGCGCATGATTGAATTTACCGCCTCCCATCTGGGCATTGACAGGGACGCGGCCGCATCCATGCGGCGTAAAGAGCTTGCAAAGTACGGGACCACCATGGAGTGGCTGCAAACGGAACATGGTCTTTCCGATACGGACGGCTACTTTGAATATATACATCCCGAATCGGAACTTGCCGAACTGAGCTTTGATCCGGAACTCAGACCCTTTCTGCTTTCCCTTGACCTGCCCATGTCGGTGCTTACCAACGGACCCATGCCCCACGCGGCGCGGGTTCTTAAATTTCTCAATATTGATGATATTTTTACCGGCGTGTATGATATTCTCTATAATAAATTGAAAGGAAAGCCCCATCCCGAATCCTATCGCGGCGCGCTCAAGGCGTCGGGCTTCAATATAGAAGAAACGGTATTTTTTGACGACAGCCCCAAATATGTTGAAGGCTTCCGCGCGCTTGGCGGGAAAGGGGTTCTGGTAGGCGACAGGGAAGCCCTTGATCCAAAGACTCCCCGGGTGGATTCAATTTACAAGATACGGGAATATCTCGGACTTGTTTAAAAGCTGAGGCTTTAAACAAATCTCTCC
>JAIRTD010000085.1 GCA_031255115.1 Spirochaetaceae bacterium
TGGTCTGTGGTTTCTAACTACTGATCTTATTGATAGGGGTACTCTCGGATTTATATCCCGGCCCTGCACTCCCTGACTATTTCAGTAGGTATTCTCGTCCATGGCCTCGAAGCGTTCCCGTACTTGCTGGAGCAGGGTGAGTTCCCTGGTGATGACTTTTTCGTAATCCAGGGTGCCTTCTTCGAGTATTCTGTAGGCTTCGTCTTCCCAGTACTGGACTTTTTCGATATTGACAAAACGGAAGCGGCCTTCCCTGGCTTTTGTAGCCCAGGCAACGGCGTCCTGCCAGTAGCTGAGGGCGGCGCGGTAGCAGGTTTCGGCGGTTTCGAGGCTGTCGAGGTTTTGTTCCCGCCAGGGGGCGTTGTAAAAATAGGCGTTGCGTTTGTTCCATCTGTTTCCCAGGAGCAGATGCTGTTCAATGAGTTTGAGGTTGATATGCATCATAAAGAGATAGCGGTATTTTTCCCACTGGATTTCGTTTTCGATTTTTGCCAGGGCCCAGAGGGGGTTGCAGAAATCAGCGGCCAGGGCCTTTTCGAGCCAGTAGATGTTTTCCATGGTGTCGTCGGGGTACTGTGTATAATGGATATGGTAGAGGCGGTAGAATTGTTCCTTGTAGGTAACATAATAGGCGTCGAGTTTTGGGGCCAGGGACGCGCCGCAAAAGAGAAGGACGGCGAGGAACAAAACGCGTACTTTCATGCTTCAAATATCGGCGGATTTTCAGACTGTGGTGAATCCTTTGTTTAAGCGCTAATTAAGAATTTGACCACTAAGGCGCGGAAGGCGAAAAAAGGGAAGAAGAAAATTCGAACCTTTGCTTCGATTCGCCTTCGTGGTCGATTTTAACTACAGCAGGGCGGCTATGACTTTCCAGATGGCTTCGGCTACTGTTTCTATCGGCTGGGCCGCGTTGATGGTTATGACTTCGACGCCGGCGTCCCGGTAACGGGGGAGTATGTCCTGGTAGCGGCGGCAGACTTTTTCCTGGAATTCCCGGTATTCAAACAGGTCCTGTTTGCCCCGCCCCTGTATCCTTTCCAGGGCGCAAAGCGGGTCCAGTTCAAAATAAAAGAGGATTTGGGGCGCGGGGAAGCCTTCGTTGAGGCGTTGGGGGAGTTCGTCGCCGCAGTCTATGCCCTGGTAGACCAGGGAGGAGGGGACATAGCGGTCCGAAACGACTATGGCGCCTTCCCGGCAGCGTTCCCTGACGCCGCCTGGTCCGTAGAGGTGTTCGTTCCGGTCGGCGGCAAAGAGAAAGGCCAGGGTTTCGCCTTTAAGGGTCAGTTCTCCTTCCAGGGCGCTTCGCAGTACGCGCCCCAGCGGGCCGTTTGTGGGTTCAAAGGTCGGAAAAAAGCGCCTGCCCCGTCCCTCCATTTTTTCGCGCAGGAGATTCAACTGGGTGCTTGTTCCGGCGCCGTCGCCTCCTTCAAAAACGATAAAATTTGGCAAAATATCCATAAATAGCCCCTGTATCCCCGTATGGTTCTTTTTGGTTTTCCGATTATAATATAAAGAATAAGAGGGAGAACTTAAAGGCGTGGATTCTTCGGGAAACAATGCTGCTGGTCTTTCCGGAAGGGTCCGGATACTCAAGACCGGCCTCGAAGTGGTTGTTTTTATAGGCATAGTTGCTCTTAGCTCAATTCTACTCAGCCCCCTCAAAGATTCGGTGCAGCGGCGTATGGGCGTCCTGCGGGATGCCCTGATAGCCAGGGCCGAAACATACCTACACCGTTCCATAATTTATGAATCCATGGGGCCTTCGATTTTCGGAGTCCTTGATCTCCGTTCGGTACGCATACAGGGAAGGGGCGAAGCTCTCCTGAATATCGCCCGGCTCCGCCTTTCCTATTCCCTCTGGGATCTCCTCAGGGGCAGGCCTCTTGATTCTCTAAGGTCCATAAGCCTCGACGCTCCGTCCCTGGTCATTAATACGGTAGAGGACGCTGATTTTTGGGAACTTTTTGCGCCCGGCCAAAACGACGAGGAGTATGCCGGGCGCGGGGACCCGGCGGCGGAGGGCCTTTCGCGCGGCATACTGGAATTGCTTCCCCAGAATGTACGGATCAGGGTGCGGCAGGGCAGGGTGTCCTACCTGGCCGCACAGCAGTTTGCCCTGGAAGATCTTTCCTTTGACGGCCGTATCCAGGACCACCGCATCATACTGAACGGGCGCTGGAGCGGCGGGGGCAGGCTGAATTTTCCGGGTATTGACCCTCTGGGCATCAGCATGAACGGGATTATCCAGGGAGAACTGGCCGCCGATCTTGGTTCGGGGAATCTTAGCTTGAGCTTTCCTTCCCTTACAGGGCAAAACTTTTCGGCCCGCACGATTACGGTAAATCTTGCCGTTACGGAAAACAGTTTTGAACTGCGAAAAATAGAAGACCGGCTGCCCTTTGATCTTTACGCGAAATACGACCGCGTTTCAGGCGCTTTTGACAGCGAGTTCAGGGCCGAGAATTTTTCTCCCGCCCAGCTTTTTACTTTTAGCGGCGGCTGGGAAAAATACCAGGACTACCTTGCCCTGGATACTTCGGGTCTGGCCTCGTTCAAAACCAGGGAAGGGGGTTTTGACTATACGGTCAAACTTTCCGGCGCGGGACAGGGGGCCGGGGAGGACATATCGTTTGTCATTGACGGCAGCGGCAACGAAGAAGGGGCAGAAGTCAGGGCCTTTGATTTTACTCTTCCCCAGGGCGCTTTTGCCTTTTCCGGCGATGTGGGTTTCAGGCCGATGTCGCTTAACGGCAGGGCCTCGGTAAACGAACTGAGTCTTTCCGGCCAAAGCGGCGTCAGCGGCGATTTTGTCTTTAGCACCTACGAAGGGGATATCGATATTTTTGGGGAAGGCGTCTTCCTTGGACCGGTGCTGCTTTCCGCCCTGGACGCCAGAATCAGCCCTTCGGCCGAAGGCTTTCTTTTTGAGGCGTCGGCCCTCAGATTCAGGGATATGGAGTCCTACGAGGACGTGCGGCTGGCAAGGGCCGACCTCGACGGTTCCTATGATTATAATCCCAGACAGCTCCAGGCTTCCCTTTCGGTAGAGTCTTTTTCCGTCGGGGATATAGCCGAACTGGTAAAACCCTTTAGCGGCCTGCCTGAGATACTCAAGCCCCTGAGCGGAACCCTGGACGATATTTCCCTGACCACCGAGCTTTTTCTTACCACCGATTTTGAACATTTTTCCTATAACGCCCCCCGCTTTGTAAGCGCCTATGAGGGCAGGGATATTCTTGCCCTCTTTGCCATCTCCGGGACCGACAGGCGGCTTGATCTTTCCGAAGGCAGGGTCATCTGGTCAGGGGGCAAGATAGAAACTTCGGGCTTTGCCGATTTTACCAATCCCCAGGATATTTCTTTTTCTTTTCAGGCTTCGTATAACGACCTCGAATACCAGACATTGGACAATATAGCCGGAACAGGCTTGAGTACCCAGATGTCAAGCAATGACCTGACCTATTATTTTGAAGGGCTTTTGCTTGACCAGCGCAGCCTCAGTATTCAGGGTTCCTACGGGTTCGCCCTGAATCTTTCCATAACCGGCGCCGGGTCCTATTCGGGATATATTGAAGCCGACGGGATTCCCGTTCCCATAAGGGGGCAGAACGCCCGGTTCTACCTCATGAGTTTTCTCCGCTGGGAATCCCTCGCGTCCTGGTCCGTTGACCTTGACCGTTTTGAAATTCTCGACCTGTACACTCCGGGTTCTCCTGGTTCACGGATATGGTTGCGCGGCACGGCGGACCAGAACGGGGCGAATCTTCCCCAGCTTTACTTTGACGATAACCGGGGCCCCCTCCAGGGCAGGGGCGCGGTCAACTGGGCAAGTGATTTTTCCAGCATATACGGAAACATCAGCCTTTCCGATTCTTTGGCCAATGAGCGCTACCAGGGGGAGATTCAATATGAATTCGGGGCCCTGGATTTCAGGTTCTACGGTTCCCGCATGCAGCTTTCCCGCTTTATCAGCAATTCCTACAACGCCCTTATTACCGGCGAACTACGGATAAACCGGACCGCGGAAGCTGATTTTCAGGCGAATATGATGCTCTCTTCCCTTTCCGCCCAGGTGGGAAACAACGCCCTTGCCGTATCGGCCCGGGCCTCTCTGGACCAGGACGAGTTTGCCGTCGAGGATGTCCAGCTCCTCTGGGGGGGGCTCCACGCCCGGCTTCCCGAACTGGTGCTCAGCAGGCTTGATTCGACCATGCGTTCCCGGCTCGAAATCTCCGGCGCTGTTTCCGGCCGCACCGTGGAATTTTCCGCCGGCGCCGGGGGGAGCTTCGCGCCCATTGATTCCTGGTTTGAGGCCGGCCGCATGCTGCGTTCCTTTACCGGAACGCTTACCGTAGAAAATGCCAGGCTTGACACCATTGAGTCCGAAGAACCTTTCAGCTTTGAGTTTTCCCGCGAGGCCTCCCAAATCGCCCTGTCGGGCGGGCCGGAAAACATGGTCCGCGTGCGCTTGTCCGATGACGGGGCTTTTTACGCGGCCCTTTCCAATCCTTCTCCCATACAGGGCGTACTTGTCGGTTCATTTAACGAGGGCGGAAAAACCATAGACGCCTATACTTCAAATCTCTATGTGGACCTCAGTTCGCTGTGGCGCTTTATGCCCCGCAAGGATATAGTGAATCTTCCCGGCGGCTTTGTAAACGCCAGTCTGCATGTTACAGGTCCGGTAGAAGATCCGGGTTTTTACGGCAATGCCAGGGCGCACAGCGTGAGAATACGGCTGCCCGAATACCTTAGCGAAGACATAGGCCCTGTGGCGCTGGACCTGGAATTTGACGCCAAGGAGCTGCGTTTTGGCCCGGTTCTGGCTCCGGTAGGAAACGGCAGCGGCACGGTGTCGGGCAGGTTTATTTTTGAACACTGGCTGCCTGATGTATTTGACATTGATATAGCCGTTCCCCAGGAAAGCCCCATACCCTACGGCTTTAATATCGCGGGTTTTATCGCCCAGGGGCTTGCCGCCGGGGACCTCAGGCTCGGCCTCGAGGGACAGGCTTTTTCCATTGCCGGCAGGCTTACCGCCCATGATACGATCATAACCACGGAAAGGCTGGAAAGCCCGACCGCCCTGGAAATCCCCGGCGAAGAAAGCGAAGACGGGATAAACGTCGTTACGAATTTTACCATAATTTCGGGCAGCAAGGTGGAATTTGTCTGGCCCTCGGAGGATATCCCGGTGATTCAGGCCTACGCGGCTATGGGGGATTCCATACAGATCACGAGCGATGCCGCCACAGGCCGTTTTACCCTTACCGGCGACGTATCCTTGCGGAGCGGAGAGGTGTTTTACTTCCAGCGGAGTTTCTATATACGGGAAGGCCGCATCAACCTGAATGAGAATGAGATGAAATTCGACCCCCTGCTTTCGGCCAGGGCCGAAATCCGCGACCGCAGCGAAGAAGGGCCGGTTGTCATCGCCATGATCATTGATAACGCCCCGTTAAGTTCCTTTACCCCCCGTTTTGAATCCAGTCCGCCGCTTTCCCAACTGGAAATTGTCTCCATTTTGGGCCAGAATCTTACCGGCTTGCCCGGCGCCGAGGCTTCAGGCGGCGCCCTGGTCCTCAGCACGCTTGATCCGCTCATCCAGTCCAGGGTAATACGGCGCTTTGAGCGGGGGGTGCGTAACTTCCTTCATCTTGATATGTTTTCTATTCGTACCCAGCTTTTGCAGAACGCGGTGATGCAGATAACCGGGCTACAGGAGCAGCCGGTCGACGGCCGTTCTCCCTTTGGAACTTATTTTGACAATACGACGATTTTTTTCGGTAAATATATCGGATCCGATATGTTCCTCCAGGCCATATTATCGCTGCGTTATGACCCGGCAAAGGCCGACAGCCCGACTGGGGGGCTTAAACTGGAACCCGATATTGGTATAGAATGGCGTGGGCCCCTGTTTAATATTCAGTGGAATTTAGTGCCCGAACATCCTGAAAATCTGTTTATAGATGACCTTTCCTTTACCCTGAACTGGAAATGGTCCTTTTGACAGGGGAGTGTAGATGCGCGTACGATTGGCAGTATGTCTTTTTTTGATCCCTCTTTTTGCTTCTTTTGCCCAGAATTCTACCGAATGGTACCAGGGCAAGCGTATCAGGGATATTGTCTTTGAAGGGCTTAAAAACGTAAAAAGCAGCGATCTTGAGGCGGTGGTGGAAAGTTACCGGGGGGCCCTGTTTACCGACGATCTGTTCTGGGACCTCCAGGGGAGGCTTTACGCCCTGGAATACTTTGAAATGATATCCCCAACGGCGGTTCCCGCGGCCGGGGGCGCCGAGGTGGTGCTCAGATTTACCGTTGTGGAGCGCCCCTTTGTCTCCCGTATCAATTTTGTGGGTAATAACGGCATACGGCGCAATGAACTTCTGGATGTGGTCTCCCTCAAGGTTGACGACGTGATAAACCAGCTCAAGCTCAGGGTTGACGAAGGGGCCGTGCGGAATAAATACCTCGAAAAAGGCTATCCCGACGTGCGGGTTCGCTCAGACACCCAGACAGCCAGGGACGGCTCGGTGATTGTGTCGTTCTATATTACCGAAGGACAGCGCATAACCATTTCCGGTTTCCGTTTTGAAGGGAATACGATCTATTCCGACCGGACCCTCAGGGGCCAGTTGAGCCTTAAAACCAAGGGAATCTTTAACGACGGCGCCTTTCAGGAAGCCAAGCTCATCGCCGACCGGGCCGCCCTGGTGCAGTACTACAAGGACAGGGGCTATCTGGACGCCGAACTTATTGACGTGGGCCAGGATATTCAGACCGACAGCAAGGGCAATAACACCATGGTTATCAGCTTCAGGCTGTATGAGGGGAGAATCTATACCTTTACCGGCATTGAATTTTCGGGAAACGAGATTTTTCCCTACGGACAGCTTGAGGCCCTGGTT
>JAIRTD010000128.1 GCA_031255115.1 Spirochaetaceae bacterium
CTTGACGAAATGGTTTTCTTTGGTTAGTCTGGGATATGGCCCCTTGTGTGGGGGCCGGATTTTATACATATCATATCGGGGTGGTGGACCGCGCGTGCGGAAAGCCTGAGATCACACCCGCTGAACCTGATCCGGATAATGCCGGCGTAGGGAGCACGATCAAACCAGACCCCGGTTATGTGGAAGGAGCTTCTATGTACCGGACGCGATTTTTTTTCATTGTTACTGTTGTTTTATTCCTTGTTTTGGCCTGCGGGCAAAAAAAAGACACGGTTGATGACAAAACCGTGGTGGTCTGGATCTACGATTCCTTTGGTTCGGAATGGGGGCCCGGGCCTGAGATCAAAAAACGTTTTGAAGCCGAGACCGGCCTTAATCTGGAATTTGTCGTTCACGGCGACGCCGGGGAACTTCTTTCCAGGCTGCTGCTCGAAGGGGACGAGGCGGGCGCCGATGTCATTCTTGGCATTGACCAGAATATGTTAAGCCGGGCGCTTTCTTCCGGTTTGTTTGAATCCTATACGCCCGCTGGTTTTGACCGGCTTATTCCTGATGTCAAGGTCGACAGTACCAGGCATCTCATACCCTTTGATTACAGTTATTTTGCCTTTGTCTATGATTCGGAGTTTCTGCCCGATCCGCCCCGTTCTCTTGAAGAACTTACCGAAGCGCGTTTTGCCAAAAAAATCATACTCCTTGATCCAAGGACCTCTTCGCCGGGCCAGGGTTTTTTTGCCTGGACCAGGGAAGTGTACGGGTCGTCCTGGCCTGAGTACTGGCGCCGTCTTGCCCCTTCAATCCTTACGGTGGCAAGCGGCTGGAGTTCGGGCTACGGGCTCTTTACCGCGGGAGACGCGCCTTTGGTTCTTTCGTATACCACAAGTCCAAGTTATCATCTTGAATACGAAGATACCGAGCGCTACAAGGCGGCTATTTTTAGCGGCGGTCATCCCCTGCAGGTTGAACTTGCCGGTCTTTTACAGGCTGCGCCGAACAAGGAAAACGGCAGGCGTTTTATGGACTTTATGCTTTCCCCGTCTTTTCAGGAAACCATACCCCTGGGAAACTGGATGTATCCGGTCATTGACATAGCCCTGCCCGATTCTTTTAGAATCAATCCCAAAAGCGACAAAGCCCTTCTGCCTGAGGAAGTTTCAAGCGAAGAACTCGACGCGTGGGCCGCTCTCATGACGGAAGTTCTTGCCCGGTAAAAGGTTTTACCTTGTGATGAAAACGCCCAGAATCCTTTATGGCCTGCCCGCCCTGCTTCCCCTCCTCGTCCTGTTCTTTGGTTTTCTGTGTCCCTACGGCGCGGCGCTGGGCAGAACCTTTGCCGGGGGGAGCTGGGCCTTTTTACGCGAGTTCTCTGCCGACGCCAGGATACAAAGGGTCATTGCCTTTACCGTAAAGCAGGCTTTTTTTAGCGCCCTTACCGCCCTTGCCCTGGGGCTTCCCGGCGCCTTTATCATGGCAGCTTCAAAAGGAAGGGCGCGTGCCCTGCTCAGGGCCATTACCGGGATTCCCTTTGCCATGCCTTCAATATTGGTGGTGCTTGGCTTTGTACTTTTCTTTGGAAACTCTGGCTGGATAAACCGCCTTCTTTCAGGCGGAAGGGG
Organism: Spirochaetaceae bacterium; assembly: GCA_031255115.1. Classification (GTDB taxonomy): domain Bacteria; phylum Spirochaetota; class Spirochaetia; order Treponematales; family Breznakiellaceae; genus JAIRTD01. The sequence continues at coordinate 1,617 of JAIRTD010000128.1, forward strand.
CGAAGGGCCTTTACGCATACTCTACCGGCCCCTGGCGGTGATACTGGCCCACGGCTTTTATAATTTTCCCCTGGTTATACGCCTTGCCGGGGACAGCATGGCCAGGGCCAGAAAGGCGTTTCTGCCTCCCGCGTCAAGTCTCGGCGCCCCTCCCCTTTTGGCGGCGCTTACCGTGCTGCTTCCGCTTACCCTGCCGTCTATATGCGCCGCCGGCCTCCTTGCCTTTCTCTACAGCTTTACCAGCTTTGCCGTAGTGCTTGTTCTGGGCGGCGGGCCCGGCGCGAGCACCCTGGCCGTAGAAATATACCACTATGCGCGGGTAAGTCTGGAATTTGAAAAGGCCGGGGCCCTGGCGTTGATCGAAACGATTATTGCCGTGCTGGTTTTCTGCCTCTACCTTTTTTTCGCGAAAAAAGCCGGAGGCGAATACGGCGAAGCGGGTCCGGAGGAAGAAGCCGCTTCGGGCTTCCTGGCGAAGCTGCCGGGCCTTGTATACGGGATTCTGATTTTTCTTGTGGTCATAGGCCCCCTTGCTTCCATACCCCTTGAATCGCTGCTCTTTAGATCTTCCAGGGCGGCGCTTCCCGTTCTCTCCCTGCGTTACTGGCGGAGCATGGGCGCGGCCATTGCGCCGGCCTGGGGCCGCTCCATGCTGCTGGCCCTGGGTTCTGCTACGCTGGCAACCTTTCTCGCCCTCTGCGCGGCCCTTGCCACGGGAACAGGCGGTACGCGCCGGGGAGGAGGACTGCTTGTCAGGGCCTTTCTTGTTTCGCCCCTGGTTTCTTCGGGCGTGGTGCTGGCCCTGGGCTGGATAAGCCTCTACGGAAAAAACGCCCGTTCCCTTTGGGCCGTCCTCCTCATACACAGCGTCGGCGCCCTGCCCTTTGCTTCAAGCTCGCTCCAGGCCGGGCTTTCCTCGCTGCCAAAAAACATCATCAACGCGGCCTGGTCCTGCGGGGCCGGGCCGGTAAAAAGCCTTTTTACCGTGGCCCTGCCTGTATCGCTTGACCATATACGTTCCGCCTGGGGTCTTTCCGCGGCTTTAAGCCTGGGAGAACTCAACGCCATTCTCATGCTGGGTATAAGCGATTTTGAAACCCTCCCCCTCTTTATCTACCGGGCGGCCGGGGCCTACCGTTACGGCATCGCCTGCGCCGGTGGAACCGTACTCATCGCAAGCTGTTTTTGCGCCCTCCTCCTCTCCGAAGCGGGCGCTTCCCCAAAGAGGCTTGTAAAAAAAAGGAGCGGCCATGGCGCTTGAAGTACGCGGCCTCGAAAAAAGCTACGGGAACTTTACCCTTTCTCTTGAATTCAACGTCTCCGACGGCGAAACCCTCATACTGGCCGGACCTTCGGGCTGCGGCAAGACTACGGCCCTTAACCTCATCGCCGGACTCAGCGCGGCGGACCGGGGCAGCGTCATTGCCGGAGGCAGGGACCTCTCGGCGCTTCCCGCCTGGAAACGGAACATAGCCGTAGTGTTCCAGGATCTGGCCCTCTTTCCCCATCTGGACGCAGGGGACAATATAGGCTACGGGCTCTTTGTCAGGGGCGTTAAAAAGCGGGAAAGACGGCGCGCCGCCGAAGAAAACCTTGTCCGGGTACGGCTTCCCGGTTTTGCCGGACGGCGTATTGATACGCTTTCGGGCGGCGAAAAACAGCGGGTCGCCATTGCCAGGGCCCTTGCCATGGAACCGGCCGCCCTGCTCCTTGACGAACCCTTCTCAAGCCTCGACGCCCCGCTCAGGCGCGAATTGCGGGAAGAATTCCTCAGTATACGCAAGGGCTCTCCCTTTCCCTGTGTTTTTGTTACCCACGACCGGGAAGAAGCCGCCATGCTCGGCGACCGTATAGCCCTCATGGACCGGGGCCGTATTGTCGAAACAGGCAGGGCCCGGGAACTCTTTCTTGAACCAAAAGCGGAATTTACCGCCCGCTTCTTTGGCTTTGGCCAGGCGCTTCCCTGCCGGATCAGGGAAGAACGAAAAGAGTCCTGCCTTGCCGATACGCCCCTTGGTTCCCTTGTTATACGGGGAAAACCGCTTTCCGGAAAAAACAACGAGGCCCTGTTCTTTGTTCCCCGTGACGGAGTATGCCTTTCCGGTCAGTCTCTTCAAAACAGCGGGGCCGGCAAAAAAAAGATTCAGGCGCTTTTTAAGCATTCTGTTTTTGAAGGCAACAGAATGATACTGATTGTGGAACTTAAAGGCGGCATTGCATTTTCCGTCGAAGGAAAAGAAAGAATCCCCCTGCCCGCTCCCGGAGAAACAGTGGTTCTGGAGCTTGACGAATCGACTCTTAAATTCCTTTCTCAGTGAAAGAAGTTTCCAAGCAGTACCTGAGAAAGGCCGATGAGCGCGCCGAGTATGGCGCCGAAAAAATCTATCCACTTGAGTTTATCCGCCATGATGCCGAGGACCATCGCTTCAACTTCGAGCATATCGAGGGAATCGATTTTCGCGGCGACAATGGTTTTTATATCAAGGGAAGCGAGTATGGTTCCCGCTCTTTCTTTTGCCTCCCTGAGAAGCACGGTGGTAAGGCTCTGGTCAAATTCGGCCTTTTTATCCTCTCCAAGGCCGAGCAGGGAGGCGAGGCTGTCTT
>JAIRTD010000144.1 GCA_031255115.1 Spirochaetaceae bacterium
TACGCGCCCTTTTTCGCCCCCGGCCCGGCGCGGCCTCTGACGCGGAACCTGACGTAAAACCTCGCGCGGATTCTTGCGTGGAGACCGGCGCGGCCTCTTGCGCGAAGTCTTTCATGGAACCGCCGCTTAAAGAAGAAGCAAAACCGGCCTACCCTTTTCTTGCCTTGGCTGTTTCCCTCATGCTGGGCTTTATTCCCCGCTTTTTCAGGCTCTGGGATGACATGGAAAGGGCCTATGCGGCCAGGGGCGGCAGGCCCGGCGTAAAGAAACTCAGCCGCCTCATTCCCCCTGCCGCCGAAGCAATGCTGGAAGCCGCGGCCGAAACAGAAAAGGCCCTTGAGGCAAGGGGCTTTTGACGCCGAACCTGAAAAAGAAATGCCTCATTTTGAAATAGTACCGAAAGCGGAAAATTGACATTTTAACGTCGCCGCCCTATACTGAGCGGGGGTTTATATGAAACGGTCAAAAACGCTTGCATGGGTTCTTTGTTTTTTTGCTTTTTCCGGTCTTGCGGCCCAGACGCCGGAGACGGAAGATCTGCTTACCGTGACGGCGGGCTTTAGTCATGTCATGGAACGCTTTTGGGACGACCATGCAGAATCAGGGAAGAACCTTGACGGATCTCTTTTGTGGACCGTAACGGAAGACGAAACCGTTCTCGAATTAAACAATTATCGTTTTTATTTTGTTGATATGGGTGATTCCGAAACAGTCAGCCTTACAGGACGGCTCCTGCTCGCAAACGGACTGCTTAACGGGAAGCTCAGCGTAGCAGGCATAGACTTTCCCGAAATACGGTTTAGCGATCTTGCCCTGTTTGAAGATCCGGCCTCGGCGGACAGGCCCTGTATCAGCATAGGCGGCGACTCGTACACCTGGAACGAAAGCGAAGAGTTTCTCTCCTGGGCGGCGAATCTTTCCCGAAACAAGATCATAGACGCGGAAAAGGAGAGCCTGCTTGTTTTTCTTTTTTCCTTTTCCGCTCCAAGCATACTCAGCTGGGAAGACGGCGGCCGGCTTTTTCCCTATTCGCGCGAGATGCCGCCCAAAGGAGAATTCACCCGGAACCCGTCCATGAGTCTCTGCGCCGTATCGCTGGGCGACGGTATCAAATTCATCTATCAGGATTTTCAGTTTACCGATTCTATCTTTCCCCTGGCGCCGCTTCTTAAAGGATCGTTCGATATGCGGCTTCCTCCCGAAGAAAACGAAGGGACTTACCTCACCAGCCTTGACGGAACCATCGAAGCAAAGAACATGCGTTTTGTCAGGTCCCTGCGCTATGACGCCTGTATTGTAACCGATGATATTGGCATGGTATCCGGTACGGTGAGCATAGACGGCAGACCCTGCGAGTTCGCCGAATTTGCCGCGATCTTAGATAATCAATTTTGAACCCCGCCTTCTTTGGGAAGGCTTACGGCTTCCAGGGCGCAAAGGAGTTCTTTTTCCAGTTGCAGCGCCGCCGCGCTTTCCGGGATATAGGCGCCGCCGTCGTTGTTTTCCCGGTCGAGAACAACGCGGCAGGGCTTTCCGCCAAGCACAATAATCTCCTTTCCCAGGTACAGGGCTTCGCGGGGATCATGGGTTGCCAGTATGAGCGCGCGCTTCTCGTTTTTTAAGAGCCGCCGGGTAAGCTCCATGAGTTCTATTCTCAGCGGTATATCCACAGACTGAAAAGGTTCGTCCATAATGATGAAGGCGCCCGGATAGGCAAAGGCCCTGGCAAGAGAAACCCGCTGCCTTTCCCCTCCCGAAAGCTGGCCGGGATAGCACTGTTCTCTGCCCTTGAGTTTTACTTCGGCGAGAAACGCGGCGGCCCGTTCTTCTGCCTGCTTTTTGAACGCGCGGCGCAGGGGAAGGGCGATGTTCTCAAGAACCGTGCGCCAGGGCAGAAGCCGCGGTTCCTGAAACACAAAGGAAACCGCGGTCCGCGCCGGAGCCTCTGTTTCGGATAGTAGTTGTATTGTCCCTTTCTGGGCCGAAAGAAGTCCGCCTGTTAATTTGAGCAGCGTCGTCTTGCCACAGCCTGAAGGACCGAGTATGGCAAGGGGGCCGGAAGCGGACAGGGAAAAATCGCTGAACACGCCGGGGCCGCCGTAAGAGAAAGAAAGATTTTCTATGTGGAGTTTCATGAAGGGCCGCCCCTGTTCCACCGCCTTATAAGCAGGGTAAAGAGTAATTCTGAAAGGGCGGCGGCGATAACTGTGGCGGCGGTCCAGGCAAAAAGCTCGGCGGTTTCCAGTTGGGCCTTGGCCCGCTGCATGCCCGTTCCCAGAGCGCGGAAGGGCTGCACCAGAACCTCAGCCGCCACCGCCACTTTCCAGGACAGGGACAGGGCGCTTTTAAGGCCGCCTAATATAAAGGGCGCTATAGAGGGAAGGTATATCAAGGAGAGTTTTTCCCGGCGCGAAAAGCCATAGGCCGCGGCCATTTCTTTGAGGCCCGGATCAACGGAATGTATGCCCTCAAGGGCGTTGGCGCTTAACACGGGAAACACCATGAGAAAGACCGTAAACACCGGGGTTCTTTCGGCGTTAAACACAAGAAAGACAATCAGTATTACCGCCATGACCGGCGTCGCCGATATGAGTTTAAAGAAGGGCCCAAGAAAAGCCCCGGCTCTTTTTTCGAGGCCCGCGGCAAGGCCGGCGGCAATACCCAGAGGCGCCGAAATTAAAAGCCCAAGGCAAACCCGGAGAAAGGTCCTTCCCGTTGATTCAAGAAATACCCTGGTTTGTACCAGGGCAAGAAAACGACGGAACACCGGCAGAGGGCCGGGAAGTATAAGCTCGCTTCCCATGAGACGGGAAGCGCATTCCCACAGCACAAGAAGGGTTCCGGCGCCGGCCAGAGACCAGAACCAAGACGACCTTAAAGAAGGCTTCATGTACCGGCGCGCCTTCGGGCCTTATTCCCGGAAACTGCCCGGAAGATGATAGTAGAACTTGTCTTCCGGGAGCCTTCCCCCTATGGATTCGGGAGAAAATTCAAGGAAGGTCCTGTACAGGGCCTCAAGGGACGCCCGCGCGGAAGCGGCCTGGATATACGCATAATTGCTCCGGGGTATGGCCATAGCCGCCACCGGGGCGCGGAGACCCCAGTCGAGTTTTTCCGTAAGGGCCCCCGCTTCGGCGGGATGGGCCAGCACCCACTCTATGGACGAGCGGCAGGCGTTAAGCACGGCCCGGAATACGCCGGGTTGTTCCCGGGCAAAGGCGGCGTCAACCACAATGACGGTCATGGGGTAATTTTCTCCGCCAACAGCGCCGCCCACAGCGCGAATCCACTCCTCCTGCACATCGCCGATTTGACGTATATTAGGCCTGCCCGCCCGCACGAGGGTGGCAAAGGGTTCGGGAATTATCCCCGTGGTGATTCTTCCGGCTATCAGGGACTGGGCAATCTCAGGAGGCGCCAGAGAATAATCAAGTTGAATATCCGCGCCGGGATCAATGCCGTAGGACAAAAGTATACGGCGGAGTACATATTCAGGAGTGGCCCCGCCGCCCGCCACGGCAACGGTCTTGCCCTTTAGGTCGGCAAAGCTCTGTACGGAAGCGTCGGCGCTAAAGAGGCTGAGCATGCCCCTGCCTATGACCGCGGCAACCTGAATATCCCTGCCCGACGCAGCGATCTTTGCCGCCACATTGGGAGGCAGTATGCCTATTTTCGCCTCGCCTGAAATAATCCTCGCGGCGACAAGGTCCGCCTGGGCCAGGGCTTCAACCTTTATTTCCATACCCGGCACCCTTGGAGGCTGGTCAAAAAGCCGTACCAGGCCTATCCCCGAAGGACCCCGAATGCCGTAAAGGGTAACGCTTTCCTGGGCGGAAAGAAAAGTCAATCCTCCCAGCACGACAAGCAACAGAAGAAGGAAGTGTTTCTTTTTCATACTTATTTATAAGTCTTTTTGAATAGTAAATCAACAACCCCAAAGCGGGAACATACCAGCCCAGCTGGGCTTTGCGGCATACGCCGCGTGATTATTTGATTATTTTTAAAAAAACGTGCCTTTTTTTAAAGCAACGCCCACGGTGGGGCCTTATAGTATATGTCCGTTTGTGGTACGGACAGGCGGCGTTGCCGCCGGGTCAACAATAA
>JAIRTD010000174.1 GCA_031255115.1 Spirochaetaceae bacterium
GACGAGGGGATAGCAATGGCCGGGGAGACGCTGTTGACGCTGAGCCGTGACGAGGCTGAATGGGCCTGGCAGGAAAGCAAACTTAAATATGAGCTTGACTTACAGAGTTCCCTGGTAGATGCCCGCCAGGAAGGCCGTGCTGAAGGCATAGCCGCAACCTGGCTGGAGAGCGCCCGAAAGATGAAGGAGCTTGGCGATTCTGTGGAAAAGATAGCCCTGGTAACGGGGCTTTCCGAAGAAGAGATACGGAAGCTCTAGAAGGGACGCGCTCATTGAATCACATGATTTTATTTGGGGGGTAGGCGCAGACTTTAGGCTGCGCCGGAGGGGGGCCGGAAGTTGACCGCGATGGGGAGTTTTGCGGGGCAAAACTCCAAAACAAAAAAATGCAAAGCATTTTTTGTTAGGAAACAGGCCCCCCTTCATGCTGGGGAGTTGAGGGTTATTTTTTTCCTATTTTTTTGCACTGGCTGCATCCGATGACGTGGACATGGGAGCGGCCTGGTTTGTCGTACATGCGGGCGACCAGGATGTCGTCTGGTTTGAGGGTGGCGCCGCAGACCGGGCAGGTGCGTACTCTGTCTCCTTCGAGGCAGTAGGCGCAGCCTGATATGTGCATGAGTCTGTCTTTGCCGCCCATTGAGGGGTAGGCGGTTGATTTTACCCGTTCGCCTTTGGCGAGGATGGCGGAGCAGACCGGGCAGGTGCGGGGGGCGCCGGGAATGCCGGTGGCGGTTTTGCCGGGTTTCCGGCGGCGGCGTCTTGTTGCTCTTCTTATAAAGGCGTTGCGGAAAAACAGGGTATAGGCGAACCAGAGGAGAAAGACGCCGATTATGGACAGGGCCAAGGTCTGAATATATAAACCCATAGTATCGTGTTCCGGTTGTGCTATCTGCCTCCAGGCGGCGGAATGGGCAGTGTATAGCCTTGTTTAAAAACTTGAGGTTTTTGAACAAGTCTTATATAGTATTTGTGTGGCCACCTTGTATATTATCGGCACTCCTATAGGGAATTTGGGGGATTTAAGTGTCAGGGCTGCGGAAATCCTTAAAACGGTTGGTCTTGTGGCCAGCGAGGATACCCGCCAGACCCTTAAATTGCTCAATTATCTGGGAATCAGGGTTCAAATGGTCTCGTGCAGGGCTCAAAATGAACGTCTTGCCGCGGAAAAGGTTATTTCTGTTCTTGCGGGGGGTAAGGATGCCGCGTATACCAGTGATGCCGGGACTCCCGGCCTGAGTGATCCCGGCGCGGTGCTGGTCCGTATAGTGGCGGAGGCGGGGTATCCGGTTTTGCCGGTGCCGGGGCCTTCGGCGTTTGCCGCCCTGGTCAGTGTTGCGGGGGCGCCGGACAAAACAGTAACTTTTGAGGGGTTTTTATCTCCCAAGGCGGGAAAACGGCGGTCCAGGCTTGCGGCGCTTCTTGAGCGGGAAGAGGCCTTTGTTTTGTACGAATCGCCGTTTAGAATTCTCAAGCTGCTTGACGATCTTGCCGATTTAGATGATGCGCGGTATATTTGTATTGGCCGGGAAATGACCAAGTTCCATGAGGAATACTTGCGGGGAGGGGCCGCCGAAATCAGGGAGCTTCTGGCCGGCCGGGATGTTCAGCGGGGTGAATTTTCGGTGTATGTTTCGGGAAAAAGGGCTCAAATTTAAGGCCCTGGCTGCCGATAATATGGGTAAGAAAATAATCGGTAGATTATTTTTTCAAAACGTGCGATAATAGAGATAGGATAACAGCATGATGATCGACAGGATAGGTTCCATAGATCCCATTCAGCCCGGCAAAAAGACCGGACGGAGCGGCCAGGTAAATTCCGGTTCCAAGGCGGATTCTATAGCCCTTTCGCAGGAAGCTATGGACAAGGCCGAAATTTACCGGGTCCGGGAGCTTGTGTCCGCGGCTTCTGATGTACGATCTGAGCGTATAGCCGAGCTCAGAGAAAAAATAAACGACCCTGATTATCTTAATGACGCTGTTCTCAAGGCTACGGCTGACAAGATACTGGATGCCTTTGGCCTTTAGGACCAGGGCCCAGGGGCATAGAGAGGGGCGGAGCCCGGTCATTCCTTAGGGGGTGCCGCGGTTTTCCGCCTTTTTTTTCGCAATTATGGAGGACTTTCAAGGACGATGACTGATATATCCTTCAAACTTGATCCGGAAATCATTATTGGCACGGATACAATAAACCGGGCCGGGACTATCTGCGCTGCCCAGGGCGGGAAGGCGTTTATTCTTACCGAACAGGTGTTGTACGAAAACAAATTCATAGACCGGCTTCTTTCGATTCTCGAAGATGTTCATGTTGAAACGCTGGTTTTTGATGATATACCTGCCCAGGCGACCGCGGCTGTGGCCGAAACCGCCGCCGATCTTGCCAGGGGGGCGCGTTGTTCAATTATTATTGGTTTTGGGGGGCTCAAGACCCAGTCGGTAGCCAGGCTCTGCGCCATGCTGGTTAATTCTTCTGTATCGGCTTTTGAGCTTTTGGACGGGAAGGCCCCTGACCAGAACTTTCTCCCCTATTTGGCCATACCTACCACAGGCAGGGATCCTTTTCTCTTTTCCGGGTCTTTTATCGCGGTGGACCACCGTGACCGCTCGGTTAAACTTATCAAATCTCCCCAGGGGCTTTGTGTGGCGACTATCATAGACGGCGGGCTCTCTGA
>JAIRTD010000195.1 GCA_031255115.1 Spirochaetaceae bacterium
GAAAGACTCGGCGCTACCGGCAATCTGTTTACCTGTAATCCTGACGCCGCAAAGAAAAAGCGCTGATAGCGCAAACAGTTGGTGTAAATTGACAGGTCCCGTTTACTGTAGACGGGACAGGATAACAGCAAGAGGAGGATGAATTTTTGATTATCTATATTGTTGTCTTTGTTTTGTATTTTCTTTTTATCATAATTACCGCACTGCGGAGTACAAAAAAAGTAGAAACCATGACCGATTTTACCACAGGCGGGAACAAAATGGGGCTTCTGCTCGGTGTAGGGACTTCCATCGCAACCTGGGTCTCTGTAGCTTCCGTCATGGGCGTTCCGGGCAATATCTATTCGCGCGGCGTATGCGCCGTTTTTGGATGGGTTGCCGGCTGGTTCCTGGCCACAGCGCTGATGCCGCTTATTGCGTATAAGATCCGCAGGCCGGAAGTTCCTACCCGGACATTTCCCGAATATATGCGTCTGCGCTATGATCCGTTTAGCGAAAAAAGCCCGATACAGATTTTTGCTGCGATTATCGAACTCGTCGGATATTTTATTTTCTCGTACATTCAGGTTCAGGGCTTCGGAATCGTTTTCTCAACAATTACCGGCCTTTCGTTTAACATTTCTGTCCTGTTCTTTATGGCTATTCTCATATTTACCTGCCTGGGCGGATTTGAAAGCGTCGCCGCAACCGATACTTTGAACGCGGCATTTATCCTTGTCGGCGTTGCCGCCGCCATGGTTTCTGTTCTCGACAATACCGGCGGGCTGGGAAATATCATGCAGAATTTTGTTACTACAACGGCCCCTGCGGTAGAAGGCCAGGCTCCGCTCATCGCGGGAATTCTTGGAACGCCCTGGGGAACCTTTGGAGCAAGCGCCCTCATATCGATTTTTATGTCCAACTGTCTGGGGTCAACCGTAGCGCCCCATTGGGTTTCCCGTTTTATGGCTCCCCGCAACGCAAAGACCGCGTCGCTGCAGATGTTTGTGGTGCTCCTTGTTCTCATCGCCATTTTTATCCCCCTTATCACGATTGGTATGGGCGCGAAAATGCTTATCCCGAGTCTTCCTGCGGATAAAACCACGGACTATATTTTCCCCACGCTTATTGTCAACTACTGTCCCCCGCTGCTTGGCGCCCTGGCGTTAACGGCAATCTGCGCCGCGGCAGTATCAACGGCGAACTCCATGCTGCTCCACTGTTCAACCTCGCTTATTTACGATATTAAGCGCGTTATTCAGGGTAAAGGGGCTTCTGTGGAAGAGGACAAAAAAACAACAAAAGAACTTCGCATTGCTATTCTCTCTTTGGGAATACTCGCGGTGTTCTGTTCCATGGGCCAGTTCTCGCTGTTGGCGATGGGCTTTACCTATGTATACGGCGCATTTGGCGCTGTATTCTTTGTCCCGGTATGGCTGGGGGTTTACTGGAAACGCATGAACCATCTTGGCGCGTTCATCTCGATGATCGCGGGGCTTATCGCGTATATGTACTGTATGCGCTTTGGCGTTCCCTTTGGACTGCCTGCCTTCCTTTTCTCGGTTATTTGCGCAACCATAGGAGGAATTATCGGAGTCGCGGTGGGGAAAAAGCCCCCGCTTGAAGCATATGAACAATTCTTTTCCGATAAACCCAGCGCGAAATCTCTGGAAGCCGCGCATCGTATACGCCGTGATGTAATAGTCTGATAATGAACTTGTTTGTCAGTCAAGGAATTAATCAATTCCTCGACTGACAAACCTAAATTTGCGGTTAAACAAGTCTAATTTTTTTTACTGGCCGCGTTACTCCACCTCATTCTACATACGGTCTGCGCCTACCTCAGCCGGAACCTTTCGGTAAGTTCCTTTAGGTGGCTGCCGATAAACAGGGCGCTGTAGGCGCTGATGATAATGCCTGTGGTTACGCTTACGGGAACCATGAGGGAGGAGCCTGCCGCGGTTGAGAGTCCCATAAAGTCAAGGCCAAAGAGGACCACCACCAGGGAGATTACGATGACGCAGCCGGAGATGACCCAGCGGCGGAAGGAGAGCGCCTCGGAGCTTACGGGTTCAAAAACTTCTCTGGAGCGGCCAAAAACATCCGCCACGGTTGCGTCGCTGATGATGATATCAGGCAATTCGAGGCCGGGTATCTCAAGCTCGGGGTCCTGGGTGTACGCTGAAAGGAGATGCCGGGCAAGCCGGTAACGCCGTGCGGTGGAAGCGCAGCGGGGACAGAACAAAAGATGTATATCGATAAGGAGGCGCTTTAAAAAAGAGAGTTCCTCATCCCCGTCATGGTCCAGTATTACATCACTACTTTTTTTACACTGCATTCTCTGCCTCCGCTTGTGGATACGCCAAAAACATACTGCCTTTTAACGTTCCTATGATTCCCATAGATCCCCCAGTGTACCCTGAAGAAGTTTCTTTGCCCGGAATATATGGGACTTTATGGTATTTACCGGATATCCGGTTATAATTTCAATCTCCTGATATGAACGGTCATAGAAGAAAAACAGATCGATGCAGATACGGTACCGTTCCGGCAATCCTGCCACGGCTTTTTTTACCGCCTCCCGGGCGGATACCAGCAGGGCCCGCTTTTCCGGAGTGTCAAAATCAGGAATCGCCTCTTCTTCGGCAAGGCTCCGGTACTCCTTGCGGCGTTTTATGCCGTTGATTCCGGTATTATAGGCAATGCTGTACAGCCAGGTTGAAAAACGGGAATCACCCCTAAAGTAGAACAGATTCTGAAATACCTTGAGAAACACCTCCTGGGAAAAATCAGAGGCATCCTCCCGGTTATGAAAAAAACTCATTCCCATACTGAACACCGCTTTCTCATAACGCAGCACCAGAAGGCGGAATACTCCGGCATCGCCGGCAATGATTTCCGCAATGATCAAACGATCATCGGCATCTTCCGTTATCATGAAACCCTGTCACTGCGTTTCATCCTGTAAAATATGAGCAGGGCAGTTCCAAAGGCAAGCGGTATAACGCCGCCCAAAAGCTCCAGGGCCAATCCGCGGAACACCACGAGAAATACCGAAAGGGTAATTCCCACACAGATCAAAAGCAGTCCCGCAAGAAGGCTGAAAGACAAAAGATCAAAATCAGGACGGCTGTACTGTCCGGCCTTGATGAGCAGCACCTTCCGCCGATGATCCCACAGGAGATAAAAGAACACAACTACAGAACCCATCATGATGCCCACAATGGGAATCACCGCGATGATGATCTGGGCGGCAGTTGATCTGATCTGTTCCATATCACAAACCCTCTTATAAAAACAGCAACAAAGTAAGTTTACTACAAAACAGAGCCCTTGTCTATTAGACCCGGACAGGAGAAAAAAGTTGCTTTATTCCCTTATATTTTGAAAATGCCAGGGAGCTTATTCGTGCCAAAGGGGATTTTCTCCATCTCCGGGGGCATAAGATATTGTGGGTCAAGTTTAGTCTTTAGGGCGGGGTTGTTTATTCCAGTACCATAAATTCGTTAAAATAAAGACGCCCTATCTTTCCCAGGCGGAGACCGGCGTTGTAGCGGCGGAGCAGTTCCGCCTTGATGGCGGCCTCGTCGAGGCGGGCCAGTTCTCCGGCGTTGAGCGAGGCAAAGTACTCGAGGCTTATCCGGCGAAAATCCCCCACCCGGGCGGATAATTCTTCGACAAAAAAACGGTCGTCAGGGTCATAGGGGAAGCTGACGGCAAGTATTACAGTCGCGGGAGCGTCTCCGCCCGTAGAAGCCCGTATCCTCCCCATGCCGGTAAAAATCCGCCCTGTCTCTCCGGCCTGCTCCACAGCCACGGAAACTGGAGGCCTTTTGAGTACGGCATAGACCGTGCCAAACGCAATACCCAGGACAAGCGCAAAAACCAGGCCCAGGAGAACCCGGTAAAGGATAAGAGAAGGCCCTTTTTGTTTGTTTTGCAGTTTCTTCATGTCCTAATTCATCATACCCAAAACAGGCCGGGAGACACAAGGAAGGGGGAGCCTCCCATCTTTTCATTCTGCTTCATTTCGCTGATAATAAGAAAAGGAGGGCGTGTATGCTTATTCATCAGGATCAATGGAAGATTGAATACCGGGAAAAACCACGGGACGGCGAGGGGACGGTTACTTTTAGCCATTTTGTGGATGAAACAAAAGAACAACATCTTAAACTTCTTGCCGAATTGTCCCTGCCTCCAGGGGCGGCCATAGGATACCACCAGCATGACAAGGAGACAGAGTATTTTATTTTTCTTGAAGGAAACGGCGTGGTAAACGATAACGGCGTTGAGGTTCCGGTTAAAAAGGGTGATGTTATTGTTACCGGAAACGGGGCGTATCACAGCGTCAAAAATACCGGGACGGTTCCTCTGGTGCTTCACGCGGTGATAATCCTTCATTAAATGAATGTGCGGCATAGTCGGTTATATAGGCGTTAAAGAGGCGACTCCGGTACTTCTCAAGGGGCTTAAAAAACTTGAATACCGGGGCTATGACTCGGCGGGTATCGCGGTGCTCGGCGCCGGCGGGCTTGAGGTTTGTAAGTCCAAGGGCGCCCTGAACAAGCTCGAAGAAAAAGTGTCGGCCCTGAGTGCCCAGGCATCGCAAACTGGCGGCGCTTCTAAAAAACCTTTTGGCGGAACACTGGGTATAGGGCATACGCGCTGGGCTACCCACGGCGAGCCTTCGGATATCAATTCTCATCCCCATACAGACATATCAGGAAAAATCGCCGTGGTCCATAACGGCATCATCGAAAACCACAGGAAGCTCAAAGAGTGGCTTGCGGGACGGGGCGTTGTTTTTCGCAGCGAAACCGATACCGAAGTCATTGCCCACCTTATCAATTACTACTACGCCGGGGAATTGCTCGTTGCCGTACAAGCGGCCCTTAAACGGCTCGAAGGTTCTTACGCCCTGGGCATCATCTGCGAGAACGACCGGGATCATATCATCGCGGTACGCAAGGAGAGCCCCCTGGTCATTGGCCGGGGCGGCGGCGAAAACCTGATAGCCTCGGATGTTCCCGCCCTGCTTGAATACACCAGGGATGTCTACTATCTGGACGACCGGGAAATCGCCGTTCTTTCCAAAGACAAGGTTGAATTCTACAATGAAGAAGGGGAGCGGGTACAAAAGACGCTTTCCCATGTTGACTGGGATGCCGGGGCCGCGGAAAAGGGCGGCTATGAGCATTTTATGCTCAAGGAAATTAACGAACAGCCAAAGGCTCTTACCGATACTCTTCGGCCCCGTATTATTCCGGCCGGCGGAACAGGCGCGATGGCTTCTTCCCGGAGCGTTAATCTTGCGGAAATCGGCTTTGACAAGTCCTGGGCTGAGGCAAGGCGGGTGGTCCTCTGCGCCTGCGGCACTGCCTGGCACGCCGCTATGGTGGGTAAATACGCCTTTGAATATTTTGCCCGCATACCCAGCGACGCGGAAATCGCCTCCGAGTACCGTTACCGGAATCCCATTTTTAATCCCAGTGATATTTTTATTATCATAAGCCAGTCAGGAGAAACCGCCGATACACTCGCCGCCCTGAGACTGGCCAAAAAAAACGGCGGGCGCGTTATCGCCATAACCAATGTGCTTGGTTCAACCCTTGCAAGAGAAGCCGATCTTGTGATGTATACCTGGGCGGGTCCCGAAATCGCCGTTGCGTCCACCAAGGCTTTTACTACCCAGCTCATGTGCGTCTATCTTATCGCCCTCCAGTTCGGCCTCTTGCGGGGCAATCTTGACCAGGCCGGGCTTGACCATTATATAGAAGCCCTCGAAAAAATTCCCACCCAGGCGGAGGCGGTGCTTAAAAGCAAGGAAACCATACAGCGCTTTGCGTCGCTGTGCTTTAATAAATCAAAGGTGTTTTTTATTGGCAGGCTTTTTGATTACGCGGTAAGCCTCGAAAGCGCCCTCAAACTTAAAGAAATTAGCTATACCCATTCCGAGGCCTTTGCCGCCGGGGAACTCAAACACGGCCCCATAGCCCTGGCTGACGAATCCACCCTGGTAACGGCCCTGTGTACCCAGGAAGCCCTCTTTGACAAGATGGATTCTAATATTAAAGAAGTAAAGGCTCGGGGGGCTTCCACGGTGGTGATTACCTATGATGATGTTCATCATTTTGATGAAAGCGCCGATACGGTATTCCGCATACCCCGCACGCCGGACTGCTTTACACCCATGCTGTCGGTAATTCCCTGCCAGCTTTACGCCTACTACTGTTCGGTGCTGCGCGGCAATGATCCTGACAAGCCGAGGAATCTCGCCAAGTCGGTAACGGTAGAATAGGGGAGGGGGCACGAATGTCCTTGTTCATTTTTCCTGGCGCGGGTGATGGGTTTGTGATAACCCGTACAGTTCCGCTG
>JAIRTD010000250.1 GCA_031255115.1 Spirochaetaceae bacterium
GTTCAGCTTGTGTTGCTGCTTTCGTTCCTGGTGTCTTTCGACTATCAGGTATATTACGGGGATAAAAAACAGCGTGATAAAGGTTGAACTAAAGAGTCCGCCAAAGATGCTTTGTCCCAGCGGGGAGTAAATCTCCGAGCCTTCGGCCCGTCCTACGGCCAGGGGGATTATGCCCAAAAGGGTGGTGAGGGTGGTCATCAGTATGGGTTTAAGGCGGCTGAGCGCTCCGGTAACAACGGCTTCTTCCAGGGGCATATTGTATTTGGTCCGCAAGAGATTTATATAGTCAATGAGGACTATGGCGTTATTGACGACCACGCCGGCCAGGGCAATGATGCCCAGGAGCGAAACGATGTTCAGCGATGAGCCGAACAGCAGGAGTCCCGCGGTAATGCCTATCATGGTAAACGGTATGGAAGACATGACGAGGAGGGGTTGGAGAAAGCGTTCAAACTGGATGACCATGACCGCGTATACCAGAAAAACCGCCATGCCCAGTACCAGAAACAGTGAGCTAAAGGACGAGAACATTTCCGCGGTGCTGCCTCCCAGTTCCCAGCTTGCGCCTGGTACGAGGCCTTCTTTTTCAATGTTCGCGGCAATGAGCCGGGCGCTTTCCCGCACATTGGGGTCTTTGAGTGTGGCCCGTACCGAGACTGCCCGGAGTTTGTTCCGGTGGTTGATCTGGGAAAGGGACAATTCGGTTTCAAGTTCGGCAAAGTTGGCAAAAGATACCTGAACGCCCTGCGGGGTGTTGAGGCCCAGCGAATACAGTATGTCCTGGGGAATCTTGCCGCCGCTGAACGGGGTTCTTAGTTCTATGGGGTAGTTTTTTCCTTCGGGGGAATAAAAGGTTCCGAGGTTGACGCCGTTAAAGATGATGCGGTTTATCGTAGCTGCTTCGCGGGAAGAGAGGCCGAGGAGTCCCAGGTTCTGGTGAATGAGGCGGGCGCTCATTTCCTGCTGGTCAAAGCGTATGTCAAGGTCCGCTGATGCGACATTGGGGTCGAGGAGCATATAGCGCCTGACTTGTTCGGCGCCGCTTATTACCGTATCTATGGTATTGCCGTACACATTAACCATAAGGCCTTCGCCGCCGGTTGCCAGGGAAAGCAGATTGGAAAGGCCGCCGTTGGAAAAATCCGCCTTGAGGTCGGGAATCATGCGGGGCACGTTGCTCTGGAGTTCGTTGATTATGGCCGTTACGTGCCGTTTCCGGTCCCGGACGCGGGTCAGCTTGAGGGTTCCATAGGCCCGGTTCTTTTCTTTTCCTGAAGTAAAGGGGCCGCTTTCGCCTACCACAAAGTAGGAGTCGGCAAATTCCCGCGGCAGGAGTTCCTTGATGGCCTGTTCCAGGCGCAGCACCTTGTCCCTGGTCATCTCAAGGGTATAGCCGCCGGGGGTCTCTACGCTTACTTCAATCTCGGCCATATCGGTCTGGGCAAGAAATTCAAAACCCAGGAGGCGCAGCGAAAGCAAGCTTATAGCAAGCAGTACCAGTGTTCCGATTAAAAAGGATTTTCGGCGCGCGAGGGCTCCTTTGAGAAATTTTTCGTACAGCGAGGTCAGGCGGCCAAGGACTTTTTCTACAGGCTGGGCAATGCGCACGCCCAGGTTCCGCTTTCTTTCCTTGTTGAGAAAGATGCCGCAGAGGAAGGGAACGACGACGACGGCCACAAGGAGGGAACTGAACAGGGCAAAGATGATGGTCCAGGCAACGTCTCTGAGTATGATTCCGGCAAGGCCGGAGAGAAACAATATGGGGAAAAAGGCAACCAGGGTCGTTGCGGTAGACGCGACAACCGCGGCTCCAACTTCGCCGGTTCCCTTAGAAGCGGCTTCGGCGGCGCCCAGGCCCGAATCAAAGTGGCGCTGTATCATTTCCAGTATTACTATCGATGCGTCTACCACCATGCCTATGGCGGCGGTGAGGCCGCCGAGGGTTATCAGGTCAAGGCTTGATCCTTTTACTTTAAGTCCGACCAGGGCAAAGAGTATGGACAGGGGTATAGAAAAGCCCACTATCAGGGTGGTATTGCGGTTATGGAGAAACACAAAAAGTATAATCACCGCAAGCACGGCGCCCAGGATTGCCGAGTTGATCACCGAATTCAGCGATAAGGATATATTGTCCGCGTCGTCCTTTATATAGGAAAAGCTCAGGCCGCCGGTATAGTCTTTTTCTAGGTCGCCGAGAATACGGCGCACTTCTTTGCTGATGGCGAGGCTGTCGCCGTCATCCTGCTTCATTATGGAAAGGGCAAGAGAATCTTTGCTATTGGTAATGACATAGTTGTTCCGCCGGTCTTCTTTTATCCCGGTCTTTGCAATGTCCTTTATTCTGATATACTTGCCGTCTTTGTAGGCCAGGGCCTGCTCTTCGATATCTTCGAGGGAAGCATAACGGCCTTCGGTGCGTATGTTGAGGTTATAGCCGTGGTAGATTCCGTCGCCGCCGGGTATGGTAAGGTTGGAGGCGGGCACGGTTCCGGCTACATCAAGGAGCGAAAGCCCTACGGCTTTGAGCAGGTCAAGGTCGGCGGTGATTTCCGCCACGTCCCGGCTGTCCCCTTTCATGGTTACCTGGGCAACGCCGGGGATATGGGACAGGGCGGGAATGATTTCGTCACGGCAGTAATCGGAAAGATCGCTCCTGCTGCCTTCTCCTTCTACGATAATGGTCATGATGGGAAGCAGGGCAGTGCTGTACTGGGAAATGGTAGGCGGAGAGCTAAGTTCTTCGGGGAGATCCCGCATGGCGCTGTTGATTTTTTCCCGTATTTCGGGTACGCGCCGGTCGGTTTCTTCGCCGTAGTCTAACTCAAGTTCTATCACCGAAACCGAATTCCGCGAGACTGAAGTCATGCGCTTTAGGCCTTCCAGGGTTCCAAGGACGTCTTCCAGAGGTTTGGTGATTTCTTCTTCTATATCTTCTGGCCCGACGCCCGGCCAGGTTGTTACTACCGCCACGGTGGGCATGGCTATTTTAGCGATAAGGTTGCGTCTCAGAGTCAGGGCCGAAAGAACGCCGAATACCAAAAGCACGATAAGCAGCATGAGTATGACTTTGGGATGCTTGATGGCATAATCCGCTATTTTCATTTATACTCCAATCAACGCTTCGTCAGGGGGCAAGGATACGAAGTTCCTGGCCGGGCGTAATAAAATGCTGGCCCTCGATAATAAATGTTTTGTTTCCCAGTTCTTCGGGAATCTGAAAATAATCATCATTAAAAAATTCGGGGGTAAACTCGATATATCCGGCCTTGCCGTCTTCACCGGCATACCAGAGCCGGTTTCCCGATGCCAGGACTTTAAAAGGAAGATAGTAAACATTCTCCCTGCGCTCAAGTACAAAAGACACGGTGGCAAACATACCCGGCCTGAGTGAACGCTCCGCGCCGCCGGGGACGCGGTATTCAACAAGAAAGCTCCGGTTTTCGGGCGACACATAGGGGGCGAGGCTCAAGGGTTCCAGGGCAAAGCTCCCCGACCCGCCGCCGGAAAGGGCCGCGCCATTATCCGCCATGCCGCTGTCTGTCATTGCGCTATCGTCTGCTGTTGCGCTGTTGCCTGTTGTTGTTGCGCCGTTTTCTGCCGTTGCGCCGCCGTCTGCCGTCGTGCCATTTTCTGCTGTTGCGCCGCCGTCTGCCGCCGTGCCATTGTCTGCGGCCGCACTATCGCCTTCGGCCGCGCCGGTAGCCTCGTTAGCTGTTATAACATCAGGCAAGGCGCGGCTTTCGCCTGTATCGAGGGCGGGCACGGCCATATGCACCGGCATGGATTCCCAGTTTCTGGCG
>JAIRTD010000014.1 GCA_031255115.1 Spirochaetaceae bacterium
TCGGAACTTCTCTTTACCGGCGTTGAACGCGAAGGCACGATGACGGGCATAGATATGGCGCCGGTAAAGGCGCTGAGTGAAGCGGTATCCTGCAAGATCACCGCGGCGGGCGGCGTTTCAACCATAAAAGAAGTTGAAGAGCTTGCGGCCCTGGGCTGCGATGTCCAGCTTGGCATGGCTCTCTACACCGGTAAGATCAATACGGCGGAAGCCTTTGTTGCTTCACTTAACTGGAAAAAAGGGGCCGCCGCGTCCGGCCCTGAGATGCTGCCCCTCATTGTTCAAAGCCCCGGCGGACAAGTGCTGATGACCGGATTTACCGACAGGGAAGCGCTTGAGGCAACCTTTCAGCGGGGCAATGTCTGCTTTCATAGCCGTACCAGGAATAAACTCTGGATGAAAGGGGAACATTCCGGCAATACGCTCAAGCTCCTCCGCATTCGCGCCGACTGCGACCGCGACGCGCTGCTTGCTCTTGCCGAACCCGCCGGCCCGGTCTGCCATACCGGCGCGTGGTCATGCTTTGAAACCGGCCGGCGCTATACCTGGGAATACCTTCAGGCGATCATTGCCGATCGTTTCCGCAATCCCGTTCCCGGCTCGTACACCGCAACGCTGGATGACAAACTGGTACGGGAAAAGGTGATGGAAGAAGCCGAAGAAGTCTGCGAGGCCGCAACCCATGACGAGATCGTCTGGGAAGCGGCGGACCTTGTCTACTTTACAACCGCGCTCATCACCCGCGCCGGCGTTAGCGTCGAAGAGGTGCTCAACGAATTGGACAGGAGACACAAAAAATGAGCGGGTACTGGAATGCGCGCGTCAAGAGGCTTGATCCGTACATCCCCGGTGAACAGCCGCGGAACGGCAGCTTTATCAAACTCAACACGAATGAGAACCCGTACCCGCCTTCTCCCCTGGTGAGAGAGGCGGTGCGGAAGGTTCTTGAGGGAGAGAACGGCGCGGGGGAAGAACTCAGGCTCTACTCCGATCCTGCCTGCACGGATCTGCGAAACGCCGCCGCCGCATACTTTGGACTCAAGCCGGAACAGATTTTTGCCGGAAACGGCTCCGACGAGACGCTGGCCTTTGCCTTTGCCGCATTTTTTGAAAGCGCCGGTGAAACGCCGCCGGACTTGCCTGTACTCTTCCCCGATATTAGCTACAGTTTCTATCCGGTGTACGCCCGGCTCTGGAATGTGCCTTTTACCGGAGTACCCCTGACGGCGGATTTCAGCATCAACCCGGACGATTACCGGCGGCCTTCAGCCGGGGTGATCTTCCCCAACCCCAACGCCCCTACAGGCAGGCTCCTCGACAGCGCGGTCATCCTCTCCCTGGCCTCTTACCTTGAAGCCCAGGGCAAGGTGTTGATTGTTGATGAAGCCTATATAGCCTTTGGCGGCGAATCGGTGGTTCCTGCCCTGGACGCTCATCCTAACCTCCTCGTAATACAGACCCTGTCCAAATCCGCATCCCTGGCCGGCCTCCGTGTGGGGTTCGCCCTGGGGCATTCAGACCTTATCGAAGGGCTCTGCCGTATCCGCGATTCCTTTAATTCCTACACCCTGGACCGTTTGGCGCAGGCAGGAGCCGCGGCGGCCCTAAACGACGCCGCTTACTATGCGGGGATCAACGGCAGGATAAAAATTACAAGAGAACGAGTTTCCGCCGCGCTTGAGGAACTTGGCTTTACCGTCATCCCCTCGTACGCCAATTTTATTTTCGCCCGTCCCCCCCGCATAAGCGGTTCGATGTTTTTTTCGCGGCTTAGGGAACGGGGCATTCTGGTACGCCATTTCAACAGGGAACGCATTGCCGATTATCTGCGTATCAGTATAGGAACGGACGAGGAGATGGATGTTTTTCTTGAAGCGTGCGGACAGATTGTGGCGGATAAGAAATAGACATCCCGCAAGTGTCCGCAAACAGCCGATTATGAGGCGCGGGCTCCGGGGTATGGACCGCGCCCCAATCAAAGCAAACAGAACTAATGTGAGGGTTATATGAAAATTATTCACGCTAAAGAATTTGACCGTTACCAGGAAGTCCCAGAGGTTCCCCGTGAAGATGACACCGTGGTGGTGGTGGTGGACATAAACGCCGCGATAAAGGCGGAAGGCGACGCCGCCCTGCGGCGTTACGCGGCGCGTTTTGATCGGAGTTCTCCTGAAAAGCTGGAAACGCCAAAGGGGGCTGGTGAGGAAGCATGGGGCCGTATGCAAAAGGAAAAGCCGGAGTTGGCGGCCGCGCTCCGTCTTGCCGCCGATCATATACGGCGCTTTGCGGAATTGCAGAAGGCGCAGTTTACCGACTTTGAATACGAAATGTCCCCGGGGCTTTTTACCGGCCAGCGCCATATACCCATACAACGCGCCGGCATCTATGCGCCGGGCGGACATTTCCCGCTTATCTCCTCGGTACTGATGGGGGCCATTCCCGCCGCGGTTGCCGGCGTCGACGAAATTGTCCTGGCATCCCCGCCCCTGGAGGACGGCCTTCCCGACCGCCGTATACTTGCGGCGGCATACCTGGCCGGTGTAGAACGTACCTTTGCCGTTGGCGGCGCTCAGGCTGTCGCCGCCTTCGCGTTCGGCACGGAGACCCTTCCCCGTGTTGATATTATCGCCGGGCCGGGTAACAGGTATGTAGCCACCGCCAAACGGCTTTTGTTTGGGCAGACAGGCATAGACTTTGTAGCCGGTCCGACCGATGTGCTTATCATCACCGACGGCAAGAGCTCCTTTCCAGGCATGAAAAGCGCGGATATTGCCGCCGTTGATATGCTTGCCCAGGCCGAACACGACCACGATGCCAGGGCCAGGGTTCTGGTTCCCAATAGAACAATAGCGGAGCGCATTACCGCGGCCATTGAAAAGCGGCTTGCGCATCTGGCGACAGCGCAAACAGCCAGGGCTTCGCTTGAGGCGGGGGGGCTTATCATCATCTACCATACAATGGAAGAAGCTGTGTGTATAGCCAATGCCATTGCGCCGGAGCATCTGGAACTCCATGTTGAACATACGGAAAACTGGATACCTCATCTGACAAATTACGGATCGCTTTTTACCGGCATTCTTTCGACAGAGGCCCTCGGTGATTACTCCGCCGGCATAAACCACACCCTGCCCACCGCCGGTACCGCGCGCTTTACCGGCGGCCTGTCGGTGCGGCATTTCTTTAAAACCGTAACCTCTCTCCGCTGCGCGCCCGGCGCGGGCTTTGAAGAGGCGCGGCTGGCCGCCGCCGTCATAGCGCGCGCCGAGGGGCTTGAAGCCCATGCCGCCAGTGCGGAGAGCAGAGGATGAGGAAACACTGACGCGCTTCGAAAACACCCCCGCGTCTTGCAACACGCCTCATAGTGGGTATACAACATCCCCATGAACCGGAAACCAGCCGCTCTTTTCGGCCGTGCGCCCCTGTGCCTTCCCGCTCTTGCAGCGGCCTCTTCCAACGGCAGATGGATACTTGACGGCCGACTGAAAGAACGTCTTTCATTCTATAAAAGCCTTAATTAATAGAGCATTGGAGGAATTAATAAAATCCAATACCCGTAAGGAAATGCTTAAATTTATGGATTCAGGCATGTGGGAAGGCGATTTGAAAAAAATGAGGGACACGAGGTGAATGTAATTGTTGATTCAAATGTTTGGATTGACAGTTTTAATCCAAAAATAACGTCAACTTAAAAGGAAGTAAAATATATATTACCGCAATACAGGATGATTGAAACTGACTTAATGGATGCAACACATTATGCAATTGATTTGTATAGGCATTTAAGAAAAAAAGGAATAACAATAAGAAAACCGGTAGATTGTTTAATAGCGTCATATACAGCCGGAACGTTAGGCGCAATACGATTTTGAATTTGTTGGAAAATGTTTAATGAATTTAAAAGAGTTGACG
>JAIRTD010000056.1 GCA_031255115.1 Spirochaetaceae bacterium
TAATGTACCCCGCTGCCCGGGCGATCCATTCGCCCACCATGGAAATCCAGACGCAGACAACGCCGACGCCGAAGCGGCGGGCCAGAAGATAGGCGCCGCCGACCCGGACTATCCACATGGCAAGGGCCGAAACGATCATGGTGTATTTTCCGTCTCCGGCGGCCCTCAGGGCATAGGGAAGGCAGTAGGCGGGAATCCAGATCAGAATGGCGGCCGTACAGAAAATAAGGCCGCAGGTGTGGGCGATGCGGATGGTTTCGGGGCCGAGGGAAAAGGCGCGGAAAAAGACGGGCATACAGATAATAATGAGTATATTGAATATCCCCATAACGCAGTAGTTTATCAGGATGAGTTTTTTTGTGTTTTTCCGGGCCCTGTCATATTCCCCGGCGCCCATGCACTGGCCCACGACGGTAAGCAGCGCCATAGCCGTTGCCAGGCCCGGAAGATTGCCGAGGGTCAGTATAATAGTGGCAATTGCGTTTCCCGCGATGGCGGCGGTTCCGAAAACGGAGACGAGCCGGGCAAGAAAGAGCTTGCCTATGTGAAACATACCGCCCTCAAGGCCGTTGGGAATGGCGACTATGCAGATGCTCCGGATAATCGGCGGCATGATCCTCGGGCGCGATATTCCCCGTATGGTAAGGGGCGCTTTCTTTCCCGCCCGCAGCAGGCCAAGGACTATCACCGCCGCGGCGAAGCGGCTCAGAAGGGTGGAAAGGGCCGCTCCGGCCACGCCCAGGCCGCAGACAAACATAAAAAAAGAGTTTCCTCCGACATTAAGAACGTTTACCAGAAGGGAAATCCACATCCCGGCGCGGCTGTTTCCCATGCTGCGAAAAAGGCTCGAACCGGCGCCGAAAAGGGCGATAAAGGGATAGCTGAAGGCCGAAAACATAAGATATACCAGGGCCTTTTCCATAACACCCTGGTCGATGTGGCCGTAGATTGCGCGGAGCAGGAGGGAACGTCCGAAAAAGGCAAAGGCCGTGACAACGGCCGAAATCAGCAGGCAGACATAAAGGAGCTGCTTTGCCGCGTTGGAAGCGTTTTCCCTGTCTCCCCTTCCCAGGTACTGGCTGCAGACCACCGCCCCGCCGGTGGTAAGGGAAGTAAAAACCGCGATCAGTATTACGTTGATGCTGTCCACAATGGATACCCCGCTTACCGCTTCTTCCCCCAGGGCGGAAACCATAACCGTATCGACTATGCCCAGCATGACAGTGAGAAATTGATCTATGATGAGGGGCCAGATCAATTGGATAAGTTCCCTGGTGCTCCAGTTTCCCCGGTTGTCCGCCATTTCCCCCGCCTCGTGTTAAAAATCAGAATCCATTTTAATATACCGGAACGGGGCGGGTATATATGTTCCTGATTCACGCGCGAAGCGGGGCAAACCGCCGTGCGGAAAACGGGGCCGGGTAAGGCGGTATTCCGCGCTCCCGGCCCAAATCTTTTCGGGAAATGTTTGGGACTTAGGACGAGGCTTCCAGATACAGGCGGACAATTTCCAGATACTCGGCGGGATAAAAGCCGATTTCCCCGGAAAAACGGGTAAGCGCAATTAAACCGCCGTCAATTTCCGGAACAGACGCAAGCATCGCCGCGTTGTCGGCTTTAAGTCCGCCGCCGTAAACAACCGGAACGCCCTCTGCCTTTTTTTTTATGAAACGCGCTATCTTTTCAATATAGGCGCGATCCGGCGGCGTTTTGCCCGGACCTATTGCCCAGACCGGCTCATATCCGATAACCAGATCGCCGCCCGCCGCGGAAAGCCCCGCGTCAATCTGCGCGGAAAGCACGTCCTGCCAGTGTTCCTGTTCTTCGGCTTTTTCTCCGATACAGTAGAGGACGTCGAGCCCCCGCGCTCTCGCGGCGGCAATCTCTTTTGCCAGAATTCTGTCAAGGGCCCCGGCGGCGGGGTTTGCGCCGCCTTCGGAAAGCACAGCCCCCAGGGCGCGCCTTTCCTCGCAGTGCCCGATGATGACCGATGCGCAGCCCAGTGCCTTCATTGCCGACGCCGGCCTTAACGAAGTAAAGGCCCCGAAGTTACCGCCCGGAGCGACATCCTCCCAATGAACGCCCTGGCAGCCGGTGGAAAGGGACGTGTCCTTTGCGGCGGCCGCGGCCTGGGCCACATGGGCTTCGGGGAAAAAGAAGGTAAAGACCGCCCGGTCCCGGTATTTTTCAAGGCCGGCGCTTACGCCCGAGATAATTGTTTCCGCCCATTTACCGGGCGGGGCAACGCGATTTACACCGCCTGTTTCGGCCGGT
Organism: Spirochaetaceae bacterium; assembly: GCA_031255115.1. GTDB lineage: Bacteria > Spirochaetota > Spirochaetia > Treponematales > Breznakiellaceae > JAIRTD01. The sequence goes on from JAIRTD010000056.1 coordinate 2,275, forward strand.
ATGTCGAAACGTTTAAGATTAACAAAAATGTATTTTTTCGCCATGGTCAGCTCCTTTTCGCGGCGGCTTTTTCTTAAACCCCGCGCAGTTCCGTCTGCAAATTTCGCTTGTATTGTTCTACGCCGTTCTGATCAAAGGGCTCTACCCCGAGAAAGGCGGCTGAAAAATATGCCGACATCATTTGAAGATACATAAATTCCCCGAGGGTTTCTTCATCAATTCCGCCGGCGTTAAAACGCAGCACCGGTATTCCCCTCCGGTAGTAGGCTTCGGCCGCGGCCTTTGAAACCGCCGGATTGAGGATATCACAGGACCGGCCGTCAAGAAAGGAAAAGCCGTCGTCAAAGGCGGAAGGCGGAACAGCCATGCCTGTTTTGTCAAAGAAATTCAGAAAAGTGGTGAAAAGAAAACGTCCCCCTTCCTGGATATACTGGCCGATGGCGTGGAGATCTTCCGAAAAGGAGGTGAGCGCGGGCAGGATGGCGTCGTCGTTTTTCCCCTCGGTTTCTCCGTGAAGCTGCTGCCACCAGCATCCGAGCATTCTCAGGCGAGGTTCGAAGTACGCCAGATTCTCAACGGTAAAGCCTTTTTTTCGCAGAAGGTGGCGTATAACGGCATAGCGGGCCGCGTCGCCCCCCGAAGGATCGGCCTTGAGGCGTTTTTCACAGGCCGCCGCTCCCGCAACAAAGCGCCGTATGTCGGCGCCCATTACCGCCATGGGAAAAAGACCGACCACGGTAAACGCCGAAAACCGGCCGCCCACAGCGGCGGGAAATTCCAGAAAATTAAAGCCCTGCCTTTCCGCTATTTCGGCAAGCTGGCCCGGGCCGAAACTTCCGGTTACGGTTATCCGCCCTGCAAAGGAATCTCCATAGGTTTCCCGCATCCTGCCGCGGATAAGGCGAAAGGCGATTCCCGGTTCCAGCGTGGCGAAGTTCTTGGCGATAATATTCGCGTAAAGGCTCTTGTTCCCCAACGAATCAAGGGCGTCCCCCATGGCCCTTGCCGAGAGAGTGTTGCCCATATAGAGGATGCGCGGCTTTTCCCCAAGGTTGTACCCCAGGCCCTCGATGACGCTCTGGGCGGCCCTGTTGGAACCGCCCACGCCGGCAAGCACAAAAACCCCGGCCTCCCGCCGGACTTTTTCGGCAAGTTCCGAAATGCCGTTCAGCGCGGCCGCGCCGGCGTTTTCCTCAACATTGAACCAGCCGAGGGCTTCGCTGTTTCCGTACTGTCCCGCAAGGACCCGGGCAATCAGTTCCCGGTGGGCGGCAATAAATTCATCCACCGCTTCGGGTTTCAGATTTTTGTCCAGGAGGGATTCGTCCAGGTGAATCATGATAAACTCCGGGAAGAGTTTTCTTTTTTGAGACAGGCGTATTGGGGTATCCCCGGCCCGATAAGCGGGAGGCAATAATCGGCAAAATCGTCCAGG
>JAIRTD010000261.1 GCA_031255115.1 Spirochaetaceae bacterium
GATGTCTTTAGATTCCCCGTATTCAGTACTTTAGGAGCAAATACTTTTCGCGGTACCTTTGACCTGGGAAGCGACGCGAGGACACAGACCAGGACTCCGGTAAGCATCATCGACGGCAATACCACGCCAAACACTCGTAGATATACCTTTGGCCCTTCTTCCGTATGGCCCGACTATAATGTCATTGACGCAAACTGGCAGCAGTAAAAAAACCGCCCGTGGCCAGAATAGATATTTAACCACGGGCGGCTTAAGAATTTAACCGCAAAGGCGCGGAAGGCGAAAAAAAGAAGGAAGAAAGAACCCTGACTATGCCAACCAGTACAGACCGGGCAAAGGAGGAATTTAACCACAAAGTTAAAGAAGTTAAATAAGTTTTAAGAAAAAACAGATTTTATCGGATAATTAGTCCTTCTTTAGCTTGTCCGAAGAATCAAATAAGTAAGAAAAAATTTGTTGCAAGCGTGTAATGAACTTCTGCTACTTATTCGACTTTGTGGTTTTCTTCTTCAGTCTTTGGTCCAAATTTAACCGCAAAGGCGCGGAAGGCGAAAAGCGGCTTTGTGTCTATCCGGGGAGATTCGGGACGCTTAAACAGGGGCAAGTTCCTCAAGCCTTGTCATGGCGTATTCCAGGGCCCTGATTCTGAAGTCCTCATAGTGAAGGGCTGAGCTAAGGTGGCCCAGTATATGGCGGTTTTTGCCTTCCTGCTCGGCCAGGACCCAGTCGCCCAGAATGGATGTTTCCATATTGACGGTATACACCGGCTCTGTGCCGTCTTTTGGGAAAAAGAGCAGACGGAACCTGCAGGTATTGAACAGGGGGGACCGGGCGGTTTTTTCCTTTCTGCTTCCGGCCTTTCCGCTCCGGGCCTCTGTTTTGGAAAGCCCCGTCTCAGGCCCCACTGCCGTAACAGACCATTGGTTAAACTCAAACCGTTCCAAGGTTCCCAGGGCCATCTGGGCCCGCCAGGACAGGTCCTGAATCGGTTCCATAGCCGCTCCTTGTTTTGGAAGCTGCCCGGCGCGAGCCGCCCGAAGTTTGTCGTCCTGACTCCGGGGGCGTTTTTTGAACAGCCTGCCTTGAAAGCCGCCTTAGTCCCGGCCGGAATCCGGCCGCGGCATCCTGCTTAGAGCTTTGAAAGAAACCGGACCGGTTCTCTTTCAAGTATCATTGGTTCCCAAAACCAAAGTCTCATTTGGGAATCTTTATCAAAGGCCTCCGGTGGTTTTTTTGCTCCCGGTCAACAGGAAGCGCCGTGTTTGCCATGTCCGAAACCGGCCCCAAAGGCGGCTTCGCCGGAATTACCGTTTCCGCGGGCCCGGCCGGTTGCGCCGTTGGCATTGCCTGTCCCGGCTGTGCGGGTTTTATCACCGGGCCGGGTTTTTTGACCGCGGGCATGGGCGGCGTTGTTTGTACTGCCTGTACCGCCGGAGTTGGTTTTACCAACTTTTTAGCCACAGGTTTAGGCGGCGTCGCGGGTTTTGCGGGCTTCTTGGCCGCGTTTTTTGCCGCTGGAGCGGGTTTTGTCGGCTTTTTCGCTGCAGGTTTTGCCACTGGAGCAGGCTTTACCGGCTTTTTGGCCGCTGTTTTTACCACTGGAGCGGGCTTTGTTGGCCTTTTAGCCGCTGTTTTTGCCACCGGAGCAGGCCTTGTTGGCTTCTTGGCCGCGTTTTTTGCCGCTGGCTTTGCCGCCGGAGCGGCTTTTACCTTGGAAACTGTTTTCGGGTGAGATTTTACTGCCGGTTTAGCCACTGAAGCCGGGTTTTTGGCTGCCGGCTTTGTGGGTGTAGTTTTAGCCGAGTTTTTTGCTGCCATCTGTACTCCGAAATTCTGAAGTTTCTTTATTATAATCTTTATTTCATTTTTGTGCATTATTTTTTTGGTATATTTTTTTACGAAAACACAAAAATCGCCCAAATTCCCTCTCTCAGGCGCGGAGGGCCCTGACAACAAAAGATTTTACTTGACGGAACTAAGCCAATGGCTTATGGTAAAAATAGAGAATTACAAGATAAAGGGGAAAACAAAATGAGCGGAAGCCGGATTATCGAAAGCATGAAAGAGGCGGTTGCCATATCCAAAGGTGAAGTTCCCGAAAATTCTTATATCGTTCATATTCCAGAAAAAGTGGATGTTAAATCGATTCGTGAGCGTATGGGGCTTTCGCAAGCCGCTTTTGCCAACCGTTTTGGTCTTTCGGTTCTTGCCATTCGAAATTGGGAACAAGGAAAACGGCAGCCTGACCCTGCGGCGCGGGCCTACCTCAAGGTAATTGAGAAAGCGCCGCAGGCGGTAAGCGAGGCGTTGGCCTTATAAAAAACAATAAACGCGCTTTCTTTTTTAAAATGCGGCCCCTTCTCAGGCGCGGAGGGCCCTGACAAGGAGGCTTTTCCATTGCCAGATCAGGGGGCCTTGCTGGGTTAGGGCTTCCAGGGTTTCTTTTATGAGGTGGAAGGGCTCCGATCCGAGATTTTGCAGCATAAAGGAGCCCCAGCTTGATTTTTCCGTGTCGAACCAGGCGGCAAGGTCTTTTTCGCTGATGAGCCGTTCTTCTTTTTGGTCGAGAAAATCGGCTTCTACAACAAGGCCGGCCTTTTCGAGTTCTGCTATGAGGTCGTTTTGTTCCCAGGTCCGCGTGTTGTCCTTGCCGAAAAAGGCGCTTTCGGCCTGTTTAAGGCGCTCAAGCGCTGTTTCGGAAAAGGCCGGGGCGGTTTCGAGGAGCCGGGATATTCTTTCGCCCAGGGAGGGCGGGGAGGCAAGGAGTACCAGAACGCCGCCCTGGGCGAGGAGATTGGCGGCCTTGTGTCCAAGCGCGGCAAAGGCTTCCCGTGGAACAGTGTTTTTGCCAAAGCCTTTCCGGTATGGTTCCCTTAAAAGTAAAAAATCAAATTCCGGGGCGGAAAACAACGACCTGTCTTTGGGAAGAAGCTCCGCGCCGCCAAGTACGGCGATTTCGGGTTTTTCGGTTTCGTCAAGCCCCGATGTTTGGGCAAAGCGGAACAGGGCTTCTTTAGCGTTTTCGGAATCCACCAGGGCGGCGGTCAATCCTTCCGGCGATCTTCGGAGGCTTTCCCAGACGAGAAGGCCGTCATTGGCAAGGGGGATGAGTACGCGGCTTTGCCGGCCGGGCGCTGCCGCCGTGAATATGGCGTCCCTGTCGGAAAGGAGGAGCCGGGACCTCCCTGATTCGGCGCGCTTAAACCAGCCTTCCCGGCCTTTGGACGCCGCCGACCAGGAGAGGACTTCTCCGCCTGAAGCCTCGTCGCCCGCGCCAAGCACCATGGCCGCCTGGAGTTCCCGCTTTTTGAGTACCGACTCGCGGATTTTTCCTTCGTAGCCGATAAAGGACGGTATATAAAAGGTACGCCCCCGGAGCGCCGCGGGAAGGTACTGCTGGGCGGCCCAATGGTCCCGGTAGGCGTGGGGGTATACATAGCCTTCTCCGTGGCCGAAACTTTCGGCGTCCCGTGAGGCGTCCCGTAAATGGTTGGGAACTTCGGCGTCTTCTTTTTCAACTTCCTTGACGGCGTCAAAAAAGGCCAGGGTGGTATTGGATTTGGGCGCGGTGGCCAGGTACAGGGCCGCCTGGGACAGGGGAAAATTCCCCTCAGGAAAGCCTATGCGTTCAAAGGCGTCCGCGCAGGAGAGGACCACGCCTATGGCAGCCGGGTCGGCCAGACCAACGTCCTCCATGGCGAGGATAATCATGCGGCGGAAGATAAACGAAGGGTCTTCTCCGGCCCTGACCATTTTGGCAAGCCAGTACAGGGCCGCGTCAGGGTCGCTGCCCCGCACGCTTTTGATAAAGGCGCTTATGGTGTCAAAGTGGTAGTCCCCGTCCCGGTCGTAAAGTACGGCCCGTTTTTGTATGCTCTCTTCGGCGGCCTCCAGGGACACCAGGATTTCCGCGCCCGGGGGAGGGGGCCAGGAGAAATCGGCCTCCGCCGTGTTGGGAGCGTTTTTTGGGGGGACTTTGTCCGGGGAAAGACTCCAGCCGCTGGTTACAACGGCTAGGTCCAGGGCGTAAAGGAGGCTCCGCGCGTCGCCGCCTGAGACTTCGACCAGGTGTTCGAGGGCGCCTTCCTCAAAACGCAGCTTCCATTTTCCGTAACCCCTTTCGGTATCCGAGAGGGCGCATTGGGCTGTTTTTAAGAGCGCCTCCTGGGTAAGGGCCTTGAGCTGGAAGATGCGGCTCCGGGAGACCAGGGCTTTGTTTACTTCAAAAAAGGGATTTTCCGTGGTAGCGCCCACCAGGATGACCGTGCCGTTTTCTACCCAGGGGAGCAGGGCGTCCTGCTGGGCCTTGTTCCAGCGGTGTACCTCGTCCACAAAGAGTATGGTGCGCCTGCCGTAGAGCCGCTGTCTTTCGTCGGAACGGTCTATCGCTTCCCGTATGTCCTTGATACCCGAAAGTACGGCGTTGAGGCTTTCAAAATTGGAACGGGTGGTATTTGCTATGACCCGGGCAAGGCTGGTTTTTCCCGTGCCCGGAGGACCGTAAAAAATAAGCGACGAAAGCCGGTCCGCCTGTATGGCCCTGCGGAGCAGCCGCCCGGGCCCCACAATGTGGTCCTGGCCTATGACCTCGTCAAGGGTGCGGGGCCTCATGCGGTCGGCCAGGGGCGCCCCGGAAGACCCGGCGGCAAAAAGCTCAGCCACGGGCCGCCTTATCCCCCTGAATTATCATCGGCGTTCCATTCTCCCTTTGACCTGTAATACCGCCAGAGCCCCTGGCTTTGGGTAGAAGCGAAGAGGGGCTGGCTGGGATCGATACCGACGGGAGCCTGGAACATGCTCCGTACCACCCGCCTCCCCAGGGAAGAGCGGTAACGGGGCGTATTGGAAATAGAGGAGTTGTCGCCGCCAGGTTCGCTAAAGCTCCCGCTGAGATTGCCGGTGCTGTCAATGACAACTTCCCTGTAGCCGTAGGTATAGTAGCTGCCGCCCCCCGCGCTACCAAGAAGCAGAAGGGAATTCGTACCGTCGGTATATATCGCTATGGCGCCGGTAAAACCGCTGCTAAAGCGGCCAACAGGGACAAATCCCCCATTGTCGCCCTGGTAGAGATTTCCATTGGATGTAATAACCGCAATAGAGGGTGATCCTATCGGAATGGCGATGACGCCGCAGATAGCTCCGGAAATGGTAGTGCCGCTCACGGGGG
>JAIRTD010000116.1 GCA_031255115.1 Spirochaetaceae bacterium
GCGCCACAAGAAAGAGCAGGGCCGTGGTCAGGGCGCTGAGACCGGTACGGCCACCTGCCGCGACACCGGCGGTGCTTTCAACATAACTGGTAACTGTACTGGTCCCCAAGGCCGCGCCCGCAACTGTTCCAAGCGCGTCGGCAAGCAGGGCCTGTTTGACTTTGGGTATATTTCCGTCCCTGTCGGTAAGTCCCGCCTGGGTAGTAACGCCTACCAGGGTTCCTACCGTATCAAAGATATCAACAAAGAGGAAGGTAAAAAACACGGTAAAGAACTTAAAGCTCAGTACGGAACTAAAGTCAAACTTAAAGAGCAGGGGAGACGCCGGAAGGGCAATGGGGCTCCAGTTTTCGGGTATGGGCGTAAGGCCAAAGGGTATGCCTATGACGCTGGTAATCAGTATGCCAAGCAGTATGGAACCGGGGATTTTATTGGCGTACAGGCCCGTGGTGATTATCAATCCGGCAAGGGCAACCAGGGCGCTTCCTGAACCAAGGTCTCCGAGTTCCACCAGGGTAGACTCGTTGGGAATAATCACCCCGGCGTTTTTAAGGCCGATGAGGGCTATAAAAAGCCCTATGCCCACCGCCACTGCCCGCTTGAGGTTTGTCGGAATGGACTGGATGATCAGTTCCCGCACGTTTATCAGCGAAAGCAGGATGAAGAGTATGCCTTCGAGGAATACCGCGGTAAGGGCTATCTGCCAGGAATATCCCAGGCGGTCAACTACGGTAAAGGTAAAAAAGGCGTTAAGGCCCATGCCCGGAGCCAGGGCCACGGGAAGATTAGCGGCAAAGGCCATTACCAGGGTGGCAAAGGCCGACGCCAGCACCGTGGCGGTAAACACCGAGGCGGCGGGCATGACATTGCCCGGCGTTCCTACGACCGTGCCGATAAGGCCCAGCATATTTGGGTTTACCGCCAGAATATACGCCATTGTAAGAAAGGTCGTTAAACCGGCAACCAGTTCTCTGGAAAATGTAGTACCATGTTCCTGAAGCCTGAAAAACTTTTCCATAAAACGCACTCCTTTAAAATGTACTCCTTATTTGATATACACCGGTCTTTCAACATAGCTGGTGTGCAAGAGTTTGTGGGCCTTGTGGCCGTTAGGCTCGCCGAGGAATTCATCATATACCTGTTTGATGAAGGGGTTCTGATGGGAACAGCGGAGCGTTGAATTTTCGTCGTCGGCGTAGAGGCCCTTGGTACGTTGTTTGCGCAGTTCGTCGACGCCGCCGTAGGGCTGGCCGCCGCCTGAAATACAGCCGCCCCGGCAGGCCATGACTTCAACAAAGTGATAAGGGACTTCTTTTCCCGCGTCCCTGGCCGCCCGTATATGGTCAAGTACGGCGGCTATATTGCCCATCTGATGGGCTACGGCTATGCGTATTTTTGTGCCATTGCCAAAGTCAACTTCGGCTTCTTTGACTCCGTCAAGACCCCGGACCGGAAGGAAATTAACGTCGCCCAGTTCCTTCTTGGTAACGAGGAAGTAGGCGCTCCGCACCGCGGCCTCCATGACGCCGCCTGTTACACCAAAGATGGTCCCCGCGCCGGTATAGGGCCCCATGGGGCTGTCGGCTTCTTCGTCGGGGAGATTGCGTACATCTATGCCGGCCTGTTTGATCATGCGGGCGAGTTCCCTGGTGGTTATTACTATGTCGACATCATTGCCGGCATTGACGCCGAGGAACGCGGCGGCGCTCTTCATATCGTCATTACGGTTTATTTCCCATTTTTTGGCCGTACAGGGCATGACCGAGACCGAATAGATCTTTTGCGGGTCTATGCCGGCCTTGCCGGACCAGTAGGCCTTAATCATGGCGCCCATCATCTGCTGGGGAGATTTGGCTGTGGAGAAATTCGGTATCATGTCATTGTAATACTTCTCCATATAGTCAACCCAGGCGGGACAACAGCTTGTAATAAGGGGTATGTCGGCCTTGCCGCCTCCGGCTATTTTGGTAAGCCGGGCAACCAGTTCCGTCCCTTCTTCCATAATGGTAAGATCCGCGGAGAAGTTGGTGTCAAAGACGGTCTTAAAGCCCAGCCGCCTCAAGGCCGCGTATATTTTTTTGGTGAATACGGTTCCGGGGGGCAGGCCGAATTCCTCCGCCAGGGCCACCCGGACTGCCGGCGCTATCTGCACCACAGGATGTTTATCGGCGTCCTGGAGGGCCCTCCATACCTTGACCGTATCATCGCGTTCATAAATCGCCCCTACGGGACAGTGGGCCGCGCACTGGCCGCACTTGATACAGGGGCTTTCTCCCAGGGGCGTATCCGCCGCGCTGGCTATACGGCCCTTGATTCCCCTGCCCAGGAATTCCAGGGCCCATACATTCTGCATCTCCTGGCATACCTTGACACAGCGGCCGCAGCGTATACATTTTTCGGGATTGAGAACTATGGCCGGATTGGAATCGTCTATAGGAAGGCCATTAAGTACCTTGCGGTAGGGGGTTTCCCGTATGCCGAATTCGGCGGCCAGGGTCTGGAGTTCGCAGTTGCCGTTGCGGGGACACTGGAGACAGTCGCTGGGGTGGTTGGACAGTATCAGTTCCAGCACGGTGCGTCTTACCGATATGATTTCCGCGTCGTGGGTAACGATGTCCATGTTTTCTTCGACCTGGGTGGTACAGGCCCGGACCATGCGGGGGCTCCCCGCCATGCGCACGATGCAGAGCCCGCAGGCCGCCCAGGGGGGGAGGTCGGGGTTGTAACACAGAGTGGGTATTTCTATGTTGATTTTTCTGGCGGCTTCCAGGATGGAAACGCCGTCCTCAACCTGAACCGCTATGCCATTTATTTTAAGGTTTACCATAAATAACTCCTATATAGGCGGTAAGCCGCCTGATTTACTTCTTAACTATAGCGCCGAACTTACAGTTCTTAAAACACTCGCCGCATTTGATACACTCATTCTGGTCTATCTTGTGGGCAGCTTTTTTCTCTCCGCTAATACATTTGGCAGGACAGTTTCGCGCGCAGAGGCCGCAGCCTATGCACTTTTCTGCCAGTATCTCATAACGGATAAGATGCTTACACTTACCGGAACGGCACTTCTTGTCCCTGATATGTTCAAGGTATTCGTCCTGGAAATTTCGCAGGGTAGACAAAGTCGGGTTAGGCGCAGTCTGTCCCAGGGCGCAGAGGCTTGCCTTGGACATGGCCTTGCCTATGCTTTCGAGTTTATCCAGATCGCTTTCTTCGCCGTTGCCCCGGGCGATTTTTTCGAGGATATTAAGGAGCTGGGTTGTACCGATGCGGCAGGGCGAACATTTACCGCAGGATTCGTCGACGCAGAAATCCATATAGAACCTGGCAACGTCGACGACGCAGTCGTCCTCGTCCATGACTATCATGCCCCCTGAACCCATCATGGAGCCGTTAGCCGCAAGGCTTTCGTAATCTATGGGAGTATCCAGCACCTTTTCGGTAAGTATGCCTCCTGAGGGGCCGCCGGTCTGAACGCCCTTGAATTTTTTGCCGTCCTTGATACCGCCGCCTATCTCAAAAATAATTTCCCGCAGGGTTGTGCCCATGGGAACTTCTACAAGGCCGGAATTTTTTACCTTGCCGGTAAGGGCAAAGACCTTGGTTCCCTTGGATTTTTCGGTTCCTATTTTTGAAAGCCAGGCGCCGCCCTTGGCGGTAATGACCGGTATGTTGGCCAGGGTTTCGACATTGTTGATGATGGTAGGCTTCTGCCACAGCCCCTTGTTCGCCGGGAAGGGCGGTTTGGGAACCGGCATGCCCCGGCTGCCTTCTACCGATTTAATCAGCGCCGTTTCCTCGCCGCAGACGAAGGCGCCTGCGCCCAGGCGAATTTCGATTTCAAAGTCAAAGCCTGAACCGAGTATATTCTTGCCCAAAAGGCCGTATTCCTGGGCCTGGGCAAGGGCCTTTTTAAGCCGCTCAATGGCCAGGGGATACTCCGCCCTGATATACACAAAGCCCTGATGGGATCCTATGGCCTTGCCGGCTGTTATCATGCCTTCGATGACCGAATGGGGGTCGCCTTCGATGGTGGACCGGTCCATATAAGCGCCGGGGTCGCCTTCGTCGGCATTGCAGATAACGTACTTGACGTCGCCCTGGGACTTGCGGGCAAGATCCCACTTGAGCCAGGTTGGAAAGCCCGCGCCGCCCCGGCCCCTGAGGCCTGAGGCTTTCATCTCATCAATGAGCTGTTCGGACGTCCATTCAAAAAGGACCTTCTCAAGGCCCGCATAGCCTTCGCGGGCTATGTATTCGTCGATGCTCTCGGGGTTGATGACGCCGCAGTTCCTCAGCACCACACGGAACTGCTTCTGGTAAAACTCAAGGTCCTCGACAGCGAGCTTCTTCTGCCTTTCGTCGTCGTGATTGTAAAGGAGCCGGGGAACTTCCCGGCCCTTGACAATCTGTTCGGCGATGATTTCGACGGCGTCTTCCGGTTTTAAGCCAACATAAAACGAATCCTAAGGAAGCACATTGACTATGTGACCCTTTTCGCAAAATCCGAAGCAACCGGTCTTGACGATCTGAACTTCGCCTACGACGCCCTGCTTCCGGGCCTCGGCAATGAGTCTTTCGTAAATTTCAGCGCCCTTGTTGGATTCGCAGCCAGTACCGCCGCAGGTCAGTATGTAATGGTTATACGCCATGCCGCCCTCCTAACCCATAATATCGGCGGAAGGCCGGTCAAGGATATGGTTATCCAGGAGCTCTTTCCCGATAAGATGTTTTTTGACTATCTCGCCAGCGACGGCGCTGTCAACCTTGCCATAGATGACTCTGGGCATTCCCGGAGCTATCACTTCGACGGTAGGCTCAGAGTGGCACAGTCCCATGCAGCCCGTCTGGCGCACCATGACCGAGTCAACAAGATTATTGTCATCCAGGGCCTTTATAAAGGCATCAAGGGTATTTTTTGCCCCTGCGGCAATACCGCAGGTTCCCATACCGACTATAACCTGTATTTCTTTACCTTCAGCATCCCGTTTGCGCAGATCATTTTTTTTGGAATCCCTGAGTTTGCGCAGGTCCTCCAAGCTCATCTTACCCATTTTGAAGCTCCTTCATTCTTCTGTTTCTATGGACCGCAGATACCGGTCCAGCAGTGCCAGGGAAGACCCGTCCTCAAGGTCTCCCAGGGCGTCCATCAGTTCTGACTTTCTGACTTCATAATTATTCTTTTTGTTGTCCCGGTCAAGAAAACGGCGCACAACCACTTCTTTGGGACCGGGAAAGAGAAAAACCGTTCTAAAAAGCCCGGGCAGGTCTCCTATCGGCGGAGTATCCACATTGGCAATGTCGAACCAGGCGCTGACCGTAGTCCCTTTGTCTTTTTCTGATTTTACATCCCAGCCGCCTCCTGACTGTGAAGCGGTCTGCATCAAAAAAGGAATGCCCAGCCCAACCTTGCGCCCGGGGTGCTTTTCGCCGTCTGTCCCAAAAGGGTCCATGGCCCTGTCCAGTTCTTCCCGGCTCATGCCTTTTCCGTTATCCCGAACCTCAAAGCGGAATTCCCGGTCGGTCTCCCGGACTTCAAGCTCCACGAGAGCCGCTCCGGATTCAAAAGAATTCTGCGTAATGTCGGTAACCAGGTCGCTTAGAGTAAAGTGCATGAAAACTCCCCGGGAATGCTCTGTCCCCGTTTATCATTAAAACTACTTGTTCCGGTATTTGGCAATGATTTCGGGTAATTGTTCCTTGGTAAGTTTTCCATCGGTTTCGGTCCCTACCGTTAGAACCGGCGCGAGGCCGCAGCAGCCCACGCAGCGGACCGGATCGATGGAAAAAAGGCCGTCATCGCTTACGCCGCCTTCTTCAAGACCCAGTATGCTTCTTACTTCATCAATCATGTCCTGCCCGCCTTTGAGATAGCAGGCGGTTCCCAGGCATACGGAAATTTTGTGCTTGCCTGGTTTGGTCGTTTTAAAGAAATGATAAAAGGTGATGACTCCGTAAATTCTCGCCAGAGGAATACCGCTGAGAATTGCGAGTGTTTCCGCAGACTCCCGGGAAATAAACCCAAAGGTTTCCTGAATTTTGTGCAGAATCATGATAAGGCTGCCAGGCTTTGCTCTCCATTCTTCAATAAAAGTGGAAAGTTCCTGGGGAAATTCCCCGGTCCCGGCAGGGATAGTTCTTTTGGTATGGTCCATTCGATCCCCCTGCTTTCTAGTGTACCCTTTCTATTCGAAATTGGCAAGAAATAAATGAAGGGAATACCCCACAAAAGTATGGAGAATTTATTATTCATAGAGAGAATATTTTGTAAGAATATGGAGAATTTATTATTCAATTAAAAAGAACATTTTGTAAGGGTATAGAGAATTTATTATTCATACAAAGGCAGTCAGGAATTTCAGCAGCGTTGTTGGTAAACCATAGTTCCTGAACATGATTTTAAATATGTTAGGCGAACCTTACACTACAATTCGCCGGATCTTTTGATACGAAGGTAACTGTTTATCAGCGCGGGGGAAAGGCCCGCGGCGGAAGTTTCCAGAGTATGGATGCCGAGGTGTTCCCAGGTTTTATAAAGCTGCTTCCGCGTGTACAGATAGGAATGGGCGGCCGCCTTGACATAGGCGTCTTCGGTCTTGCCGGGTTTTTGCCTGGCAAGTTCTTCGGCTTCTTTTTCTCTGAGGCTTACGGTAAGGAGGAGGTGCCGCCGTTTTATCCGGGGAAGTATCCACGAGAGGGACTCGCCGTCTTCTTCGCGGAAATTGCTGATGAGGATGATAAAGCTGCGGCGGTGAAGCCTGGTAAGGGCCTGTTCCAGGGCTGAAAAAGGAGAAGAAGGCAGGGGCGCGCTGCGCAGATCGTAGAGTTCGTTTATCAGGGCGCTGAGGGCGCTTATGCCCTTATGGGGCGGGAGCCAGTGATCGCCGTTGCCGAAAACCCCCAGCGCCACCGAGTCTTCGTGTTTCAGGGCTACATACGAAAGAAGCACCGCGGCGCTGATAGCGCTGTCGAACTGGGTGTAGTCTCCTTCCTGACGGTGGAGCCGGTATCCTGAATCAATGAGAAGAAGAATCTGCTGGTCCCGTTCTTCCTGGTATTCCCTGATTATGGGTTTAAGGCGGCGGCTTGTGGCCCGCCAGTCTATGGCCTTGACCGGATCCCCGATCTGGTATTCCCTGAGCCCCTGGAATTCGAGGCCCTGGCCCCGCATGCGTATGCTTTTAAGGCCGGTGCGTTCCAGAAGGCCCCGCAGGTCCTGGCCGCCGAGAATTTTTTTAAAGTCAGGATAGGTCCTGCCCCGGCTTATGGTTTTGTGGACTGTCTTGCGGCGCCAGAAATGAAGCGGCGAACTCAAAAGAAAGTGTATGCCGGAAAATTCCCATTTGCCCCGCTCGGCCGGTATCAGGGCATATTCAAAAACCATTGCCCCGCTTTTTTTTAGGCTGCCTGAACCAAGCCGCACCGGCATCAACTCAGGCTGTGCGGTATTCATTGAGCGGGGGTAGAGGTCAAAAATTTGTATTGAAGAAGAAATAAAGCCCCTGCCCTCAGGCCGTATGGTGATACGCACCGGGGAACTTTTTCCAAGCGCCAGGGTGCCGGGTATGTCCCGTTCCGAACTGAGTTTGTCGGTGAGGAGCATGAGGACCAGAGCGTCAAGAAACAGCAGCACGGGAAGTATGAGGCTTGCGAAAAGCCAGATCAGGGAAAGCGTTGACGAAAAGTAGGCCCCTATACCAAGGAAGAACCACAGCAGGGCGGTGATAAAAAGGGCCGGGGCGCTTTTCATGTTCTGGGGGCCTCGGTCTTTGCGGCAAGGGCCTCTATGATACGGACTTCTGTGTTTCCTTCAAGCTCGCTTTCGGCCGAAAGGGTAAGGCGGTGGGCGAGGACCTGCACCGCCACTTCCCTGATGTCGTCGGGAATGACAAAGTCCCTTCCGGCAAGCAGGGCGCGGCTTCTGCCGCAGCGTACCAGAGCAAGGCTGCCCCGGGGTCCGGCGCCTGACTGCAGCGCGGGCGAAGCCCTGGTGGCGGCGGTAAGTCGTACCGCGTAATCAATGACCGCGGGGTCGACCCGTACGGAGGAACACAATTTTTGGATGGCCATAAAATCACGGGGCCCCATGACGGCGTTTATGCCGGACACCGAAAGTTCGGCGCCGGTTCCGCCTGAAAGTACCCTGCCGACCATTTCCTTTTCTTCAGCTTCCTGGGGATACTGTACCAGGGCCTTCATGAGGAAGCGGTCCTTCTGGGCGTCGGGCAGGGGATAGGTGCCTTCGTGCTCAAAGGGATTTTCCGTGGCCAGCACCATGAAGGGGCTGGGAAGCGGATGGCTTACTCCGTCAAGAGTAACCTGAAATTCCTGCATGGCCTCAAAGAGGGCGGCCTGGGTTTTTGCCGGGGCCCGGTTGATTTCGTCGGCGATAAAGAGATGGGTAAACACAGGCCCCTTCTTGGTAACAAAGTCGCCGCTTGCCGTATTGAGCATGATATTGCCGGTAATGTCGCTGGGCATGAGGTCGGGGGTAAACTGGACCCGTTTGGACTCGCCGCCTATGGCGCAGGCTATGGAACGGACAAGGAGGGTCTTGCCCAGGCCGGGGACGCCTTCTACAAGCACATGGCCGCCGGCAAGGAGGCTGGTGAGCAGGCAGTCGACAAGCTCTTTCTGGCCGATAAAGGCCTTGGCTATTTCCGTTCTGACCGAGTCAATCGCGGCGGCGGCGCTTTCGATGGTATAACTGTTTTCGTTCATAATCGCTCCAATATGGTATGAATGGTTTCCATGTCCCTGACAAATTCCCCGGACCGTAAAGAGCCGGGACGCCGGGGATTAAAAAGCCTGTATACGTCATTATGATCTACCCCGCACAGTTCGGCCAGGGCGCGGCAGGAGGCCTCGTCAATCTCTTCGACATCGCTTCCCCGGTGTTTTGCCAGGCCCTGCCTGATGGTTTCCCGGTAGGGTTCAATATAGGAATCAAGGGCGCCGTAATGTTTGAGAAAACGGGCCTCGGCAAGGAAACGCTCGCCGATGGGTTTTCCCGGCTTTTCAGGCGCGTCAAAAAGCTGCCCGAACACCGGGACAATCATCCAGAATCCTATGACCAGAACCACCGCCAGGGAAAGCAGGAAGGGAAGCAGGTTCCCGCCGCCGGCCAGGGTTCTCCAAAAACCCGGAGACGGTTTTCTTCCCCGGATAAAGAGTACGCCCTTTCCGCCCCGGTCCTCTGCTCCGGTAAGACTCCAGGCAAGACGGGCGTTAGGCGCATTCCTGAGCCTGAAATTCCGCATGAATACAGGGGCGCCGAAAAGGGTAACGGAACCCTCTCCCATCTTTACCGTAACGAGCCTTATTATGTCCCGGCTGTCTCTTGCGGCAAAATGTTCCGAAGGAAGTTCGCCTGGGTCGAATTTAATCCGGTAGTCAAAAGAAGGCCCTGGCGGCACTTTTTCTTCGCCGCCGTCTTTTGCGGCTTCGTTATTCGCCACGCTGTCTGCGTCTGCCGCGCTTGTTTCGTCCGGGGCGTCGTCTTCCGCGCCGTTGTCTGTTGCTTCCTGGTCAGCGCCAAAGAACCGGGCGCTCTCTATGCCCAGGTCAAGAAACAGTTGTTCCATGCCTTCGGAGTATTCATTGTTCCATTCCCGGTCCAGGGAGACAAGGAGGCGGCCGCCTTTTTCTACCCAGGGCTTTAAGCGTTCGTAATTTTGCTCTGACCAGCGAAAAAGCGAGGCCTGTACATACACGGTTCCTTCTCCGGCCCGGGGTATTGTCGCGGCGTTGGGGCTGGTTTCGGTACGCACCGGATGGCCGGTCCTGGTAAGCCAGCGTTCCAGGGCGAGGAATTCATTTTCCAGGGCCTGGGGAGAAGGCGGCAGGGGTTCATCCCAGGGCGTTACTTCAAAAAAACTAAAGGCGAGTATGGCTATGACGACGAGGATGCTGGCCGTAACGATGAGGGCGGGAGCGTGTTTATCCATTGGCCCCTCCCTGTATGGAAGCGCAGAAAGCCAGGGCTGCTTCAAAATAGTTTGAATCAGGGATCCTGCCGCCATAGGCCATGGCTATCCATGAACGGAGGAAGACGCTAAAGCTTTCCGCCTCGGGAGTGTTCCGCGCCTTGAGCAGCTTCAGGCAGCCGTATTCGGTGGCGTCCCGGGGAAAGGTAAAATTATCCCGCTCGCTGAACGCGGCGAGTATGGCGGCAAAGCACTGCGCCCAGGCTTCCCGGACAAGGCCGCGGCGCCATAATTCCTTTGCCCCCTCAAGAAGCAGGGAAGAATTTTTTTCCTTTTCCGCTTTGGCAAGGGCGGAGCTTTTCCAGCCCCTGTTTTTTTTGATGAAGCCGCCTGTTTTTAGGTAGCGGTAAAGGCCAAAGCCCATGAGCGCCGCTATGCCGGCAAAGAGCAGGGCCCTGAGGAACAGGCCGAATATCTGCTTGACATTGCCGAACGAGGGGAAAGCGTCAAAGAGGGGTTTCTGCTCTTCTGTTTTTTCTCCTGATTCCCTGGGCTGTATGCGCCAGCTTTTTTTCTCTCCGCCAAAATCAGGGGAAGCAAGCACTTCGTCAAGCTGTTTGAGGGCTTCTTCTTCTCCGGTGAGCGGCGCGTCGGCGCTGTTTTGGAAGGAAGCCTCCGCGGAAGTCCCGGCAATATCCTGAACGTCTGACGCTGTTTCGCTGTAAAGGGGCTGTATGCCCGGCCCCAAAAGCAGCGCGCCAAGGACCACTATTCCGGCGATTCCCGAAAGCGCGGGGTTAGGCGTTTTTCCGGGCCCGCCGGATCTTGCGGCGTCCGGGGCGGGGTTCGCGTCGTTTTTTCCGGCAAAGCGCTTAAAATCAAGCTGCAGGTCCCAGCCTTCGGTCTCAAGCCTGCTGTTGATGTAAATGCCGAAATTCATGCAGATATAAAGACTTTCGACGACAAGAAAATTTATTCCGTTTACAACGACGGAAAGTACGGTAAAAAATGTGGCGTAGTCCTTAAAGACTTCGTCAAAACTGCCCAGGTCCAGCATGCTGAGTACAATAACGGTAAATAAAAATTCCCCGGCAAGAAGCGTATAGTTAAGCGCTATGCCAAGTATGGTTACCATGAGGCAGAAACCGAGGCCGCCTGATTCCAGCATGGCTATGCGTTTTCGCGCGGTCCTGCCTGTAAGTTTTTCGAGTACCCGTACCGGCATGCGGCCTCCCCGCCAGGGGCTAAAACGCCGCCACAAGAGATCCCCTGCGAGGCCGCTGCGCAGCGATTTTCCCAGTCCGCGGAAAAGACGGGGCAGGGGAGCTTCCGGATCAAAAAAGCGTACTGCAATGACATGAAGTATAACGCGGTCAAAAAGAGGCTTGAACCACCAGAGGCCGAAGAGAGCCTTAAAAAGAACGGTCCGGGGAAGAAAGCAGAGGCCAAAAACAACAAGGAGGCAGGGCAGGGCAAAAAAAAGCAGCAGCGCGCCGGCATTGCGTCGCCAGAGCAGAATACCCGCGTCCGAGGCCTCCCAGCCGCTTCTTCTACGCAGGCGCAAAAAATCCCTGTCAGCCACGGTTCTCTTTCCTTCCTGAAAAAACAAAATAGGCAAAAAGCAGAATCCAGTTTGCCGTCCCGGCGGCATATTTTACCATTACCGGAATATTGTGGCGGGAGGACCAGAAAGCCTCAATTGCCGCGGCAATAACAAGGAGGAGGGCGCTTCCTCCAATAATCGGGACGGCGGTTTTTCCCGCCCGTTTAAGACTCGCCGCCCTGGTAAAACCCTGGGTAACAAAGAGACGGTAGCCAAGGTAGAGACCGGCAAAGGCGCTTAATACTATGGCGCTCAGTTCAAAGCTGCTGTGTCCGATGATAAACGACAAAAAAGATTCGCCGAAATTTTTGTTTACGATATGGCCCGCAGCCGCGCCAAGAAACACGGCGTTAAAAATCAGGAAGAACAGGCTCCCTACTCCGGCAATTATGCCGCCCGCGAAGGTTCTGAAGGCGATAGAAATATTATTGTAAATATAGTAGCCAAACATGTCGGCGTCAGAACTTACGTCCCTGGGGTTAAGAAAATGGCTGCTATCCGGGTTGTACATGCTTTCAAACTGCCAGGCCTGATCTTCTCCCAGTATGATATAGGCAAACTCGCCCTTCCTGACGCAGAGCAGAAAGACAGCGAAGCCGAACACATAAAAAAGAAGGTGAGCCGCCGCGATGCCCTTCCAGTGGGAACGCACCGCCCGGGGAAAACGGTATACAAGAAAATCAATGAAAGCCTTGGGCGAAAAGGACCTCTGGCCGTAGAGGATCTGGTTGCCTTCAAGGACCAGACGGTTCAGGCGCTCTATTATCGCAGGATCAAAGCCGTGGGCCCTTGCGGTATTGAGATCCTGGGTCAACTCGCGGAAGGCCTGGGGAAACCAGCTGGAACAGGAACGTATCGCCTTGTTTCCGCCGCGGATACATTCTTCAACCTTGTTCCAGAAGGGCTGCCTGGCTCCGACAAAGTGCTGTTGAGTCACTTTCAGCCCCCGCTCAGGGTATGGGCAATGCCGAGAAGGTATTCGGCGGCGTTTTCTTCGACTCTGCCCGAGAGTGAAGGGACATAGATACGGGCAAGTTCTTCGGCCCGGTCGGGCCCAAGAAGGGGATAGCGTCCGGCAAAACTCAGTATGGCCTGTTTTTCTTCATACGAAAGATTCCGGCCGGGACTGATTTTTTTAAAATGGCCTATCCAGGCAAGACCTGCCCGCCGGGCCGGCGCCTGGGCGTTGGCGGTGTACACCACCAGGGTATCGGCTACCCAATCGCCCAGCCGCCTGAAACCAGGACTCAGGCTTACCGAAAAAAGCATGATGTAGTACAGGAACATAAAAGTGTCCGCAAAGCGGAGCAGATTCCGCAGCAGGGAAGAGCCGGGGCCCACCGGCGAACCGTCGCTCTGCACTACCCTAAGGCCAAGAATGCGTTTTCCAACGCTTTGGCCCCTAAACATGAGTTCGCAAAATACATGGTAGAACCAGCTTGTCAGAAACAAGATCAGCAGCATGAGCCACACTCCGGTGATCCGGGCAAGTATGCTGACGCCCAACTCCACTGCCAGAAAGAGAAAAAACTGAATCACACTGTCGAGTCCGTAGGCGGTAAGGCGTATCAAAAGCCCCGCCGGATACAATACGAATTCAATGCCCTCAGGGGTCAATACGCTGAAAGACGTGTCCTGGTTCCGCCGGACCATTAAATAAACCTGGAACTAATGCCGACTATCAACAAAACTATCGTCAGTACCGGCGTGGAGATAATACAGGCAAGGATCATGATGCCGCAGAATTTCCAGTAGGAACGGTTGCTTTTAAGCGCCCCCTCAAGTTCGCTTTCCATGCCGGTCTGAACATAGTTACGCGCCTTGGAACCGAAGCGGTAGAGAAAACGCGCCGGAATCAGACAGAGTAGTCCCGCTATCAGGTAGAGCAGGGCCATGGCAAGTACGGGGATTTTGCCGAAAGTGCTGCCAAAGGCATTTGCCGCCACAAAACCGGGGATTAAAAGCACCGCCCCTCCCAGAAAGCAAAGACCGCTGATGATGAATCCTATAATGCCGACGAAGCGAACCCAGGGCGAGGTTTCTTTAAGATATTTGACCATATTTTCGGTGATTCCGGCGCCGCCTGTCAGCGGCGAGCGGGCATTCAAATCCGATTGGGGACTTTCGTAGGGATTGACGTTATCAGACATAGTTTCTCCTTAATTTTATACTCCATAGATTTGAGTTTGTCAGGTGTGGAATTAGTTAATTCCCTACCTGACAAACACTTAAAATCGGAATTCTCTGACAATTTCAAATTGTCAGAGAATAGAACCTGATATATTTTTACCCGAAAAACTCCCATCGGTCAACATTGGAGCTGATTGCTATTTATGGATAAGGTAGGTCCGCAGTATGGCGCGGAGATCGTCAATATCAACAGGCTTGCCCAAATGGTCGTTCATGCCCGCGTCAAAGCATTTATCTATGTCTTCCCTGAACACATTGGCCGTCATGGCGATGATGGGTAGCTGCCTCTGGGCCTTGCCCGTATCGGAAGCCTCCGCTGCTTGTTCAAGCTCGCGGATACGCCTGGTTGCCTCAAAGCCGTCCATCTCGGGCATTTGCAGGTCCATAAGAATCAGGCTGTACTCCTCGCCGTGTTCCCTAAAAAGCCGCACCGCCTCGACGCCGTTTTCCGCCCAGTCAATGATAAGGCCCGTCTCTTCAAGCAGGGAACAGACGATTTCCTTGTTGATTTCGACATCTTCGACCAGCAGTATGCGGCGTCCGGC
>JAIRTD010000268.1 GCA_031255115.1 Spirochaetaceae bacterium
TCCAGGGCGGCAAGGCCCTTTTTCCCCGTGCCAAGGGAAGGCAGGGCGGCGCTTTTGCAGAGTTTTTCGTGGTAGGCCGTCGGGGAGAGGAGCAGTACCGGAAGCCGCGCGTAGAGGGCTTCAAAACAGGTCAGGCCGAAGTGGGTCAGCGCAAGATCGTAGGAAGCAAGTTCTTCCCGGAGCCGGGGAACGAATTTTCTGTGGCGTATCGGCGGGGGAATGACAGCCTCTCCGGGGCTTACAAGGTCGATTTCGACGCAGCTCTCCTTGCCAAGCCCTGAGAGTATGCGGGCCGAGGCAAGGGCAAGCCCCGCCGAATCTTCGGCGCCAAAACTGACAAGCACGCGGAACTTTCCCGGCTTTGCCCAGGCGTCAAAGGAAGGCCGCCTTTTTTCGGGCAGCCTGAGCAGTTCGGGCCCTACCCAGTTGGGAGGGCGCTTTGTTTCGGTCCGTGGAAGCAGGTCAAGGAGGAAGTCAAAGGAAGAACGAAGGGGCCCGCCTTCGTCAATGCCCAGCACCGGCGCGGCGGCGGCCCAATGGCGGTATTCTTCCGGAGGAGTTCTGAAACGGTCAAGGATGATTAGATCCCAGGCGTTTTTCTTTTCAATACATTCGGCCGCCGGGAGTATGAGTTCTTCGCCTATACCCAGCGGCGCAAGTACGGAACGCGCAAAGCCGCTATTCAAAGTAGAAGGAATTTTTTGCCGGTACCGGCCGGTCTCCCTGGAAAACGGCCGCTCAAGGCAGAGAAAAGCCGCCACGCCGAGTTCCCTTAGTTCCAGGGCAAGGGTACCGGCGCGGACCAGATGGCCGCCTCCTCTTCCTTCTTCGGCGCCGGGCGCTATAAGAACCCGCTTCATGGCCGCTCCATGAGACCGCTTTGGATGGCGGCTTCGATGACCGCCCTGCCGCTGTAGCGCTCCGGCGAGTTTCCAAAGCGCCTGGTCAGGGCAGCGTTAAGTGCAAGGGCCCTTTGATAATCTTCTTTGGTGTCGATGGTGATACGCAGGCCGGGCCGGGCCAGAGACGGAGGCGCGTCAGGACAGTGCAGGGAAAAAATTTCAGGATGGGTATAGAGATAGGGACAGACATGCTCCCGCTCGTCAGGAAGGCGGGCTTCTTTTTCGGCCCGGAGCAGGGCGAGGGCATCTACAGATTCCACTCCCGCGCCGTAGGGAAGATTCCGGTACGCGCCATAGGAGGCCTCGCGGCTTTCGCGGTGTATGGCCCAGGCCGCATCGGCAAAGACGAAAGGGTTGTCCCCGGTGGCCCTGATAATACGGTCTGGCGTATAACGGCGTATCACGTCGCAGTAACGCTCAAGCACATCTTCCTTGGGACCGCCGTATATATAAAAACCTTCGAGCCGTGCAAGGGGGGCAAAGGCGGCCTCGCTGTCCGCGGCGCAGGCAAGGACATGAATATCGGCGGCTACGGTTTTGAGGGCCGCCATAAGCGCCTGAATCACAGGCCGTTCTCCCAGGGGAAGCAGGGCCTTGCCGGGAAGACGGCTTGAGTCAAGCCTGGCCTGGAGTATCAGGGCGGTCATGGAAGGGGCTGCTCCCAGTTTTTGACGAGGTTTTCCATATCGGTGGTAAAACGGTACTTATTGCGTTCTACCCAGCGGCGGGCGGCGGAATATTCATCCCAGGCCGCAAAGGGGCCTTCGCCGCTCGAAAAAAGATACGCGGGAAAGCGCCCCAGAGGCAGATGGGCAAAGTCGCCCCTGAATACCGGCGCCAGGTTTTTAAGGAAAAACCGCTTATAGCTCACTCCGGCGCTGCTGTCCTCAGGAGGAAGCTCGCCGTCGTAACAGACCCGTACCAGTTGGGTACAGGCTATGTTCTCTCCCCAGAGCCACGCGCGTACGCCGAAATCCATGAGCTGCCAATAAGGGCTTCTGATGGTACTGTCAAAGCCGCCCAGGGCTATAAAGCGTCTGCGGTCATAGATACCCACACAATCAAGGGGATAGAGCGTCGGGTTCCCTTCGCGGGGGGGAACATAGGGCAGGGTCTTGATAAGGCCCTGGTGGAGAGCGGGCGAAATCATGGCCGGCAGGGTATGGTAGCCTGAATTCTGAATCACCGGCACCGTACAGAGCCTTTTGTAGGGACTAATCCTTGCCTTTTCTTCCGCGGCATCGGCAAGAAGCCTTTCGGCCATCTTGAGCGCGCCTATCCCGTGGAGAATCCGTATATCGTTCCACAGTACAAAAAAGAGGGGAGAATCAAGTTCAGAAACAGCGAGGTTTATCCGCTGGCCCTGGTTGATTTCGTCTTTAAGCAGTATGAAGCGCACAAAGGGGAAGCGGCCCGAAAGCTCTTCAAGATCATAACGTTCCTCCTTTCCTTCTATAGAAATGACATAGTCGAAACCGGCCTTTTCAAATTCCTGAAAGAGAATGCGCCGGGGATAACGCCCGCCCCGGTTGAGCAGTACAACACTGAGGCCGCTTGACCCGCCCCTCCGCGTTCCGCCTACGGCAGTATAGGAAGGAAGCTCTCCGTTAAAAGTTGTAGGTATAGTATTCATCGCAGCGCGCGCAGATTCCCCCGTAATTTTTTTCGCTATGCTCCCGGTAGAGGGCCTCCCCGTTTTTCCATATCCGCTCAAGCCCGTCATGGAATACATTGCCCAGGAGACGGCTTCCCCTGAGGTCTTCCCTGCACGAAGGAACGGTTCCGTCTATGAGTACCGGAAAATCCCGCATGATATGCCAGCAGGGAAAACGGTGCAGAGGCGAAAGGTCGGCTGCCCTGAGATCGGGAATTTCGCCTGCGAAATAATCGTACTTCTGAATAATTACGTTGAGCTTTTTTTCTTTCCAGTGCCGGTAGAACTGTTCTATATCGTCCTCGGCCTCTTTGACCCGTACCGCCTGAACATAGGCCGCTTTGGGAAAAAGCTCCGCAAGCCTTTCGGCGCATTCGGCGGCCTCCGAAGCGCCCCGGCCCCGCACACTCTTGTACCGTTCAGGCGAAAGGGCGTCCAGGGACACTATCCAGGAAAGAGGCGCCTGCCTGTTCTTTCGCGCCGGGGCAGAAGCGGCCAAAGCCGCAAGGGCTTCAAGATTGTTCCAGGAAAGCCCCGATGTCTCGATGATGAGGGAAAGCTCCGGCCGCTCAAGTACGGCGTGTATGAGGGCTTCCCGTTCAGGATGAAGGGAAAGTTCTCCCCAAAGGGAAAGGTCAATGACCGCGTCTCCGGCAAAGGCAATAATCCTGTCAAGAAGGGAAATAAAATCTCCCGCGGCCATAAAATCTTTGCGTTCCTGTACGGGCGTGTTTCCGTCGCTGCCTGTAAGGCCGCCTGAACGGGGATAGGGGCAGAAAACACAGGCCTGGGGACAGGGCCCCGAAACCTGTATGGGAAAAAACGCCGGGAGGGTTCTCAAAAGTTCAGGATGGTCATTGATTATTTTTTCGGAACCGGCGGCGCCGTCAAGACCCGCTCCTTTAAGGCCCTCAAGCAAGGCAAGGTTCCGTTTGGAATCAGCGGCAAGGGAAAGCCGGAACCCGCGCAGGTCTACCGGGGAAATTTCGGTTTCGATATCAAAGGCGTTGATGTCCTTCTCAATCACGCTGAAAAGGGAATCCCGTTCCACAGGACCATCGTCATCCGCGAGGATGCGTTCGAGGAGGGCCGGAAGATGGGGGCTTACAATTTCCGGGGCAAAACCGTAAGGCCAGCCGTCGGCATAGGAATATTCGGCCGCGTACTGCCGGTGCCGGGCGGCCATGGCCCCGGCAAGAACCGGATCGAGCAAGGGACAGTCGGCCCAGGCGTAAAAAATCAGGTCAAACCCCTGCGCGGCCCGGGCAAGTTCTTCAAGCAGAGCCCTCTTTGTCCAGCAAGGCCGAAAGACCCGTTCAATGTTCCCGGAAAGTTCAGGATACGCCTCTCCTTCCTTCCCGAAAAAGAGAATTTTTGAGACACCGGGAAAGCCTTGGACCCGCTCAAGGGCAAGAGAAAGGGCGGACTTCCCCGAAAAAACAGGCTCACGCGCCTCCCCGGAAAGAGCAGCCCCGTACAATACGGTGAGAACATTCATATTATAGAATATATCGGCATTTCCGGAATGAGTCAGCAGGGTTTTACACCCAAGAGCATGTACCACAGACTTTGGACCGAAAAAGAATTTACCCCGAATCAAACCTTACGAACAGAAGAGGGGGCGCATTTCCATGC
>JAIRTD010000238.1 GCA_031255115.1 Spirochaetaceae bacterium
TTCCCGTTCGGTTAAGGAAAAAATATCCGAAATAAACGCTTCTCTTGAGTCGAGCATCTCAGGGGCCAGGCTTGCCAAGGCCTTTACCAACGAAGGCTATGAAACCAAAAAATTCAAAGGCGGAAACGAATTCCTCAAGAACGCCAAACAGGGCTATTACAAGTCAATGGCCGATTTTCACAGTAAACTTGAATTTATGACCAGCCTGCTTAATGTGGCGGTCATCGCCGTGGGAGCCCTGCTCATCATGAGCGGAAGAATGACCCTCGCCGAACTTATAACGGCTAACCTCTTTGCCACAGCCTTTCTCCAGCCCATAAGGCGGCTTCAAAATTTTGTCGAACAGTACAGCACCGGCATGGCTGGCTTTAAGCGTTTCCTTGAGATCATGGCCATTGAACCTAACATCATTGACCGCAAAGGGGCAAGAGCCCTCGCAAGGGTCAAAGGCGATATAGAATACCGGAACGTAAGTTTTTCGTACAGCGAAACGCATAACGGCAACCCTGATCCGGAAGAAAACTTTGTACTCAAGGGCATAGGGCTTTCCGTACCGGCTGGGAGCACCGTGGCCCTTGTAGGCCCTTCGGGCGGCGGCAAGACCACCCTCTGCCACCTGCTCCCCCGCTTCTACGAAGTACAGGAAGGCGCCATCACCATAGACGGCATTGATATACGGGACCTTACCCTCGAATCCCTGCGGCGCAATATAGGCATCGTACAACAGGACGTATTTTTGTTTGCCGGAACCATCAGGGACAATATAGCCTATGGCCGCGTTGACGCCGCGCCGGAAGAAATCATCGAAGCCGCCAAAAAGGCCGAAATCCACGACGATATTACCGCGATGAAGGACGGATACGACAGCGTAGTGGGAGAACGGGGCGTAAAACTTTCAGGCGGGCAAAAGCAGCGCATAAGCATAGCCCGTATCTTTCTTAAAAACCCGCCCATACTGATACTTGATGAAGCGACCAGCGCCCTGGACAGCGTTACCGAACTCAAAATACAAAAGGCCCTTACCGAACTTGCCAAAGGGCGCACCACCCTGGTCATCGCCCACAGGCTTTCCACAGTGCGGAACGCGGACCGCATTGTAGTCATCGACGACGAAGGCATCAGAGAAGAAGGCAGCCACGAAGAACTGCTCTCCTCAGGCGGCCTTTACAGCAGCCTCTACCGCTCACAATTTGCCGGGGATGAGATTTGAACTCACACGGCCTTGCAGCCAGGGGATTTTAAGTCCCCGGTGTCTACCATTCCACCACCCCGGCAGAATTAGCACCGCGTGAAGCGGCGTAGATCAACAAATTTAGCACGCCGTAGCGCAATATCATCCACGGTATGCACATAACAGCGGCAAACCTTTAGGTTTGCCAGAGCGCGCCGACCAGAAACAGCGCCGCGTGAAGCGGCGTAGACCGACAAATTTAGCACGCCGTAGCGCAATATCTCTCTCTGAACTACTCGGCGGCAAGACGGTATATCGCCTCCACATCAGCTTCATTGAGCTTACGGTACTGACCGATAGGGCCAAAACTAAGGGCCCGGCGGGCCAGTTCGGGAATCTTGCCCGTATCAAGCTTCGCCTCGGCAAAACTCACCGGAAGACCCATGGACCGTAAAAAATTCTTCAATCTGAATATACCTTCCAGGGCAGCTTGTTCGTAATCGTAATAGGCGCCGTCAACCCCCCAAACCTTGGCGGCAAAACGGGCAAGCCGTTTTGTATCCTCTTTGATGTTGTACTTTATCCAGGCGGGGAACACAATGGCCAGCCCCGCGCCGTGGGCAATATCAAAGAGGGCCGAAAGCTCATGCTCAATAGCGTGGCTTGCCCAGTCGCCTATGCGGCCGGTGCTGAGGAGGTTGTTATGGGCAAGAGAACCCGCCCACATGATTTCGGCCCTGGCATTGTAATCCCTCTCACCGCCGGAAAGAATACGCCGGGCGTTTCGTATAATGGCCCGCATGGTTCCTTCGCAAAGTTCGTCGGTAAGTTCAACATTGGGCTCTTTGGTAAAGTACCGTTCCATTATATGGGCAAGCATATCGCAGACGCCGCAGGCGCTTTGATAGGCAGGAAGACTGTAGGTAAGTTCAGGATTCATTATGGTAAATACCGGACGCAGACATTCCACATTGAGACCCCGCTTCCAGGGGCCCTTTTCGTTGGTAATTACCGTACTGATGCTGGATTCGCTCCCCGCCGCGGGAATGGTAAGTACCGCCGCGACAGGCAGGGCGCTTTTGGGCATGGTCTTGCGTTCAAAAAAATCCCAGACATCCCCCGAATAGGGAACCCCGGCGGCTATGGCTTTGGCGGAATCAATGACCGACCCGCCGCCCACAGCAAGAATAAAGCGGAGCTTTTCCTTGCGGCAGAGTTCTATTCCCTCGTAAACCTTGGAAAGCCTCGGATTGGGCTTTACCCCGTCAAGCTCGACCCAGCCCACCCCGGCGCCTTTAAGGCTGGCCTTTACCCGGTCAATAAGACCGGACTTGACAGACGAGCCCCCTGAATGGTGAAGCAGCACACGAAAGGCTGTTCCGTCTTTTTCCGCATAGTGAAGCGCCTCTTCGCCAACTTTCTGTTCAGTATCTTTTCCAAAGATTATCTTTGTACGGTTCCAGTACTCGAAATTTTGCATAAAAACTCCCTTACGCAAGGACCCGGAGGCGCAAGGGCTCCGGCCTTATCTATTTTAGTATACCCTAAAGAGCGGCAATCGGCAAGAGTCTGGAGAAAGGCGCTATTACAAAAGAGAATCACCAGTTAGAAGGGGGGCGCATTTCCATGCCCCCGCCGTCAGGCGACGCCGGCACTTCGCGCCCCCCTGCGCTCCGGCCCTCCGGGCCTCCGCTACCCCCCGATAATGATCACGGCCAACGCCGCCCCGAAAGATTAAAGCGC
>JAIRTD010000303.1 GCA_031255115.1 Spirochaetaceae bacterium
AGCCTTGCCTTTATCAGCATAGAAGGACTCCTTGAGTCTCTGGACGGTGAAGGCGGCTACTGTCTGGGTTGTTTTTCCGGCGAATACCCCATACCCGTGTCAAGCGAAACAGGTTCATGCTGAATCGGGTTATGCCAAATTCTGTATCTGATTAAAGTCTGTCTATAATGTGGACAGACACTGACCAATGGAGGAAGCCACTGTGAACTACAAAGAAGCCGGTGTTGACATAGAAGAAGGCTACAGGGCCGTTGGAAAATACCGGGAACTCGCCGCAGGAACTCTGGGGCCGCTTAAAAATTCCGTGCTCAACAGCATAGGCAGCTTTGCCGGAATGTTCTCCCTCAAGGAATTTATGGCCCCCGGCGGAGATTCTGCCATGAGCGAACCCGTCCTTGTTTCGGGAACCGACGGCGTAGGAACAAAACTTGATATAGCCTTTAGAATGAAAAAATACGACACTGCCGGTATAGACTGCGTAGCCATGTGCGTCAACGACATACTCTGCCATGGCGCGCGCCCCCTCTTCTTTCTCGACTACCTTGCCTGCGGCGATCTTGACGCCGATATTGCGGCGGATCTGGTCAAGGGCGTTGCCAGGGCCTGCGGAGAAACAGGCTGCGTACTTCTGGGCGGCGAAACCGCGGAAATGCCCGGCTTCTACGATACGGGAAAATACGACATAGCCGGTTTCGCGCTTGGTATTGTCGACCGGAAACGCATCATCGACGGTTCCAAAATACGATCAGGCGACGCGCTCATAGGCCTTGCCTCGTCAGGCCCCCATTCAAACGGCTACAGCCTCATACGCAAAGCAATCCCGGACCTGTCCGAAGACTTTGGCGGCATGCCCATAGGCATGGCCCTGCTCGAACCTACGCGGCTCTATGTCAGGGGCATCCTTGCGCTCCTTGAAAAAATCGAAATCCACGGCATGGCCCATATCACCGGCGGCGGCTTTTACGAAAACATTCCCCGCATGTTTCCCATAACGCCTCCGTCTTTTGAAGCGGTAATCAACAGTCCTTCCTATAAAAAAGGCGAACAAGGCGCATGGATAGTGCCGCCCATTTTTGGCCGTATTGCCTGCGGCATAAAAAACAGCGGCGCGGCGCGGACAGAAACCGCTTCGCTTCAGGATGAAGGCCTCTTGTTCATCAAAAACGACCGGAAACTTAACAGGCTCATGTTTAATACCTTCAATATGGGCATAGGATTCGTGCTTGCCCTTGACGAAGCCGACGCGAAACCGGCGATAGAACTCCTTGACAGCCTCGGTTATCCGGCCTGGCTTATAGGCAGAGTCGAAGAGGCCGAAGCCCATGCGGGCGGCGCGGGCCATTCAGACCTTGCGCCTGATGGTGTCGCGTCTAACGACGCGGCGTCCGGCGGCGCGGCGGCGCGTGTTTCCGGCGGAGTCAGGTTTGTCTAAGCAAAGCCTGTCCCAGACGCGGAAAGACAGCCTCAACATTCTTGTCCTTGCCTCAGGAAACGGCAGCAACCTCCAGGCCCTCATTGACGCCGAAAGAGCGGGCCGCCTGGACAGGGGCCGCATAGGCATGGTCATCGCGGACCGGGAAGGAGCCTATGCCCTCACGCGGGCCCAAAACGCGGGCATAAAGACCCTGACAGAAAAGCCTGACCCAAAGCTCCCCGGGGCAATGCGGCGGCGGGACCTTTCTGACCGCATGCTTGCCCGGGCGCGGACAGGAGGCATGGACTTCATCATACTGGCGGGTTTTCTTTCTATACTTGAAGGGGATATTATAGAAGCCTACAGGGGCAGGATTATTAACCTCCACCCAAGCCTCCTCCCAAAATACGGAGGAAAGGGCATGTACGGCGAGAAGGTACACCAGGCTGTCCTTGCCGCTGGAGAAAAAGAATCGGGCTGTACAGTGCACCTGGTTGACGAGGGAACCGACACGGGCCCCATACTGCTCCAGCGCAGAGTTCCGGTGCTTGAAGGCGACGACAGCGAGAGCCTCGCCGCCCGTATCCATGCCGAAGAGCACAAGGCCATCGTAGAAGCGGCGCTCATGATGATAAAGAGCCTCGCCAATTAAATTACCCATGGAGGCAATGTATGGAAAAAAGAAAACTAAAAAATGGTGAACTCTCACTCCTCGGCTTCGGCCTCATGCGCCTTCCCTGCAAGGAAGCCTCCCAGGAGATCGACGTAAAGGCCGCCATGGAAATGGTTGACTACGCCCTGGATCAGGGGGTCAATTATTTTGACACCGCCTATATGTACCACGAAAAAAAATCAGATGACTTTGCCGGAGAAGCCCTGTCCCGCCACAAAAGAACCAGCTACAATCTGGCCACCAAAATGCCCCTCATGGCCCTTAAAACCGAAGCCGATGTGGAACGCATTTTTAACGAGCAGCTTAAAAAATGTAAAACCGAATATTTTGATTTCTACCTGCTCCATAATATCAACGAAGATCATCTTCGTATCGCTGAATCCTGCAAGGTCTATGAACAACTCAAGAAAAAACAGGAACAGGGCCTTATCAAACACTTAGGCTTTTCCTTTCATGACCGGCCCGGACTGCTCAAAAAAGTTGTGGAAAAATACGACTGGGAATTCGCCCAGATTCAACTTAACTACCTTGACTGGGAACTGCAGAATGCCAAAGAGCAGTACGAAATACTGGCGGACAAGGACATACCGGTCAATGTAATGGAGCCGGTGCGGGGCGGAACCCTGGCCAAACTCTGCGACACGGCCGTTCAAATTTTACACGAAGCAAACCCAAATGCCAGCGCCGCTTCGTGGGCCATACGTTACGCCGCATCGCTTCCCAAAGTCCAGGTGGTGTTAAGCGGCATGTCCAACATGGAACAGGTCAGGGACAATGTGCGTACCATGAGTCCCTTTACGCCCCTCTCTGACGCTGACTACAAACTTATCGAAAAGGCCCTCGCCGCCTACCGCAAAGCGGCCTCGGTCCCCTGCACAAGCTGCCGCTATTGCATGGACTGTCCCGGCGGAGTAGAGATCCCAAAAAATCTTGCCGTGTACAACAACTATCAGGTCGCCCTGGCAAACAAACACCCCATGGCGAATTTTCTCTTTCAGGCGGAATACCGCATACTCGGAGAAACGCAGCTTGCTTCAAGCTGCACGGGCTGCGAACAGTGCAAGAGCCGCTGTCCCCAGCACATTGACATACCCCACTGGATGGGCGAAATCAGCAGACTGCAGAAAAACTTAAAGGACGCGCACAGATGAAAAGACAGGCACTAATCAGCGTTTTTAACAAAGAGGGCATACTTGATTTTGCCTCATTTCTTTTAGACTCAGGCTGGGAGCTGCTTTCTACAGGCGGAACCGCCAAGCACTTGCGGGAAAACAAAATCAGCGTACGCGACGTGTCGGAAATTACCGGCTTTCCTGAATGTCTTGACGGCAGGGTAAAGACCCTCCATCCCGCCATACACGCGGGACTCCTTGCCAGGCGTGGAGAAAAAACCCACATGGATACCCTTTCCGCCCTTGGCCTTACTACGATAGATCTGGTCTGCGTCAACCTCTATCCTTTTTTTGAAAAGGTCCAGGCAGGACTTTCTCTCGAAGAAACGGTTGAATTCATCGACATAGGCGGCCCTACCATGCTCCGCTCGGCGGCCAAAAATTACCAGGACGTGATTGTACTCACCGATCCCGCGGATTATTCCGAAGTCCGGGCGGCCATCGAAGCGGGCAAGGTTCCGCATGATTTTAGGAAACGCCTTGCGGGCAAAGTCTTTGAACTTACTTCAGCCTATGACGCCGCCATAGCCCGCTACCTTTTGGAACTGGATCTTCCTGAACAGGATGCCCGGAACAAAACGTATCCGCTCTTCTGGCCGCTTTCCCTTAAAAAAAACCAGGAACTCCGTTATGGCGAAAACGGACACCAGAGCGCGGCTCTCTATCTCAACGCCGGTACACGAGGCGCCCTTGCCGGCATGGAACAGCTCAACGGCAAAGAACTGGGCTATAACAACATACGGGACCTGGACCTGGCCTGGAAAAGCGCCTGCGCCTTTGGCTTTCCCCCTGAAAATAGACCTCCTCTGGGAAAAGCGGAACTTGCCGGACTTGGCATTCCGGAAGACAACGCGCCGCTTGCCTGCTGCGTTGCCGTTAAGCATAACACCCCGTGCGGAGCGGCCCAGGCTGCTACCCTGCTTGAGGCTTACGAAAAAACCTATGTCTGCGATCCTGTTTCCATCTACGGCGGCATTGTAGCAACAACAGTTAGCGTCGATGCGGAAACAGCCGAAAAACTCGCCGGACTCTTTCTGGAAATAGTCGTCGCTCCTGATTTCGATACCGAGGCCCTTGCGATTCTCAAAAAGAAAAAGAACCTCAGAGTGCTGAAAGCCCGCCTTGCCCCTGCGGACGCAAGGGAATGTACGGCCGTGGACGGCGGGCTCCTCGTCCAGGAAACGGACAAACGCCTCCTTGAAAAATGGGATCTGGTAACCAAGGCTGCCCCTGACGCCGCCGACATAGCGGACTTGATCTTCGGCATGAGAATCGTAAGTTATGTTAAATCAAACGCCATTGTCGTAGTCAAGGACCGCGCCGCAATCGGCATAGGCGGAGGCCAGACCAACCGTATCTGGGCGGCGGAACAGGCCCTCTCCCGCGCGGGCGCGGCGCTCAAGGCTGCCGGAGAGAATCCCGCGTTACGCGGCACGGCCATCTCAGACGGCAAAGGCCCGCGGGTGCTTGCCTCTGACGCCTTCTTCCCGTTTTCCGACGTAGTCGAAGCCGCAGCCGCCCAGGGCATCAAAACCATCATACAGCCCGGAGGTTCCATACGGGACAAAGACTCCATCGAAGCCTGTAACTCCCTTGGTCTTGCCATGGTCTTTACCGGAACCAGGCACTTCAAGCATTAGAAGCGTTCTAAAACCGAAGTTCCGAAAACTCTGTTAGAACTTTTTGGACCGGTATGATGATTCGGCTTGTTGAAGCGGCGCTTTTCCGGTTATACTTTGCGTATGAAAGTTTTAGTCATAGGATCAGGCGGACGGGAACACGCCCTTGTTTGGAAACTGGCCCAATCGGAAGAAGTTACAAAGGTGTTTGCCGCACCCGGCAACGGCGGAACTGCCGGAGAAGCAAAATGCGAAAACCTTGCCGTAGAGACTGCCGGGGAAGAAGCGCAAAACCGGCTTCTTGATTTTGCAAAACAGGAGCATATCGGCCTTACCGTGGTCGGCCCCGAAGCTCCTCTGGCGGAAGGTATTGTTGACCGTTTCCGCGCGGCGGGACTTGACATCATCGGGCCGGATAAAAATGCCGCGCGCCTTGAGGCAAGCAAGGCGTTTTCAAAATCCTTTATGACAAAGTACGGCGTCAGAACCGCCAGAGGAAAAACCTTTCAGGACCATAAGGCGGCCCTGCGTTTTGTTCAAGGGTACTTTAAGGGTACGGGAGTTTCCTTTCAGGAAAACGCGGGCCCCGACGCACAGGCCGAACAAAAATCACCGGTCCTGGTAATCAAGGCGGACGGCCTTGCCGCAGGCAAAGGTGTCATTATCGCTTCAAGCCTTGCCGAAGCCGAAGCGGCCCTTGCTTCATTTATGCTGGACAAAACATTAGGCGAAGCCGGAACCAGCGTGGTTCTTGAAGAATGTATTGAAGGCACGGAAATTTCCGTTCTTGCGGCGGTAAGCGCCGCTCCCGGAAAATCTCCGCACATACTGCCCTTTGTTTCCGCCAGGGATCACAAACGGCGTTTTGACGGCGCCAAAGGACCCAACACAGGCGGCATGGGCGCCATCGCGCCGGTCCCTGATTTTTCGGACATCGCCCAAAAAGATTTTAGAACGGCGATACTGGAACCCACACTCAGGGGAATAAACGCCGAAGGCATGGATTACCGGGGCTTTATCTTCTTTGGCCTCATGATCCGCAAAAACCGCTGCTACCTTCTCGAATACAATGTACGCCTCGGCGACCCCGAAACCCAGGCAGTGCTTCCCCTCCTTGATTCTGATTTCGCCGAACTCTGCAAAGCCATGCTGGACCACAGCCTCGAAAGCTTTTCTCTTTTATGGAAGGAAGGCGCGGTCTGCGCTCCTGTGGCCGTAGCGTCAGGATACCCCGGCCCGTACCGTAAAGGCGACTCCATTGCCATTGACCACGCGGCGCTAAAAGACTCTGGCGCAAAACTTTTTTTTGCCGGAGCCTCGTCAGTGGACGACAAGCGCGCCGCCCAAAACAGCGCGCCTGCTCTTGTTAGCGCCGGAGGCCGTGTCCTCGCCGCCTCAGCCTGGGGCCCAAACCCAGACGAAGCCCGGGAAAAAGCCTACCAGGCCCTCGCCTCAGTGAACTTTGAAGGCATGGACTACCGCAAGGATATAGGAAGGGAGCCGCGGTAAAGTTATACACCTTCTCCGGGGTTCCGGACATTCGGCGAATATCCGGAAATAATCTCATGGCATAAAAAGATTCGGCAGCAAGAGTACCAAACCCGGAACATAAGTAATGATCAAAAGCACAATAAGCACGGAACAAAGGAAGGGTATATTGGCTTTAACAAATTTGTCCATAGGCAAATTCAACATCTGACAGACAATAAACATCATGGAACCAAAGGGCGGCGTTACGCCTCCTATTTGCAGATTGACTACCATCATAATGCCGAAGTGCACCATATTGATGCCCAGAGCCTGGCAGGGTGGCGATAAAAGGGGAAGAAGAATAATTATCACCGGCGCCGCTTCCATAAACATGCCCATGATAAAGAGCAGCACGTTTACCGCGAGAAGAAAGACATATTTGTTGGTGGTAAACTGCAATATAACCGTAGAAAGCGCGTCGGGGATGCGTTCCCAGGTCAGGTAGTACCCAAACAGATTGGCCGCGACAACGATAAAAAGAACTTCCGCGGTGGACGAAAAAGTCTCCCGCAGTATGGGAATAACATCTTTTCCTTTAAGTTCGCGGTACACAAAAGCGCCCACGACAAAGCAATAAAGAACCGCCAGGGCGCCGCCTTCGGTGGGGGTAAAAACGCCAAAACGGATTCCCATGAGAAAGCCAAGAGGCATAAACAGGGCAAGCGCCGCGGTCCCCGAACCTTTGAGTATCTCCAAAAGACTCGCCCGTTTTTCCCGGGTCCTTCCATATCCGCGTTTTTTTGAAATAATGGCAACGGTAATCATCTGGCCGGCACAGAGCAGAAAACCGGGGATATAGCCTGCCAAAAAAAGCCTTCCCACTGAAACCCGGGCAACCATACAGTAAACAATCAGCACTATGCCGGGAGGAATAATAGAGGGAATTATTGACGATGTGGCGGTAACTGCGGCACAAAAACCCTTGTCGTAACCGCGTTTTTCCATTTCGGGTACAAGGAATTTGCAGTCCATGGCGGCGTCGGCATTGGCCGATCCTGAAATGCCGCCCATGAGAGTACTCAGCACCACATTGACCTGTCCCAAACCGCCGTGCATGTGACCGACCAAAAGATCGGAAAAATTCATCAGCCGTTTACTTATGCCTGAATAGTTCATTACAACGCCGACCATAATAAAGAACGGCACCGCAAGCAGGGTGAAGGACTGCAGGGAGTTAACGACATTTTGCAGAGCCAGATGAACCGGCATGGCGGTATTGACAAAAGCAAAATAATAAATTGACGATATAAAAAGAGAAAACGCTATAGGCACGCGCAGAACAAAAAGCACGATAAGCAGAATAAGGGGAACATAACTGGCAAACCCAATACTACTCATTTTTCCCCTCCTTCTTCAGAAAAATTCTCAGCGGCCATGCCCTCAACCTCGTTGAGTGTCCGGGTAATGGAATCGGCTGTTTCATACCGTCCTTGCGCGCGCAGCACAAGCCTGATGATGCCGAAAACAGACATCAACCCAAAGGAAACCACCAGGGCGGCGTCAATATATACAAAGGATATTTTAAGAGTATAGGTAGTCTTGACTCCCACGTTCATGCAAAGAATGACCCCCAAATAAGTTATATAAATAGTTAACGCCAGTATGAGTAGATCAATGGCGACATACAGAACGCGTTGTACGCCGCGGGGAAGGCGCGTAACGATCACGTCAATGGCAACATGCCTATCCAGCCGGAACGCGGTAATAGCACCAAGAAAAACACTCCACAAAAAAGCGATGACAATAACTTCTTCTGCCCAGGACAGTATAAAATTAAAACAATAGCGGAGGATGACATTTAATACCGTAAGGCCCACATAGACCGCAAGCAAAAAACATCCAAGGACCTCTTCAAAGTGTTTAAGTACATTGTTCACCCGGCAACCTCCTTTAAAAAAGATGCTGTCCAAAAATATAAAATTTTTGGACAGCTTTTCCGCTCCCTGGCTGGGATAATGCCAAGATGCCTTGTTTAAACCGGATCAGCCCCTCCTAACCCTGTTTATCTCCGCAATAAGCTTCTCATAGAAACCGGGTGTCAAGGCCGTGTTATCATCAAACCATTTTTTTGCCCGCTGCTGGTACTGATCAAGCTCAACGCCGTTCAGGAACTGCAAGCCTTTCTGAGCCATTTCAGACTCAACCCTTGCTTCCAGCTCATAGATCATGTCGTTATTGTATACCGCGCCGTTGGTAAATTCTTCCTGGAAAATAGCCCGCTCTTCCGCGGTAAGCTCTTCTTCCCAGATTTTGGTTGACAGCATCACTGCGCCGGTTCCTATATAAAGGGAATTTTTAGTAAAGTACGCGGAGACTTCCCACATGCTGTTATCGTAAACATCACTGAGGGTAGTCGCAAGGCCGTCAATGACGCCGGCCTGGAGGGCGTTATAAACTTCGGCCCAGGGCATTCCGA
>JAIRTD010000305.1 GCA_031255115.1 Spirochaetaceae bacterium
GATTGTTTTCTCAATGATGAAATGGCCGCCGCGGTGCGGGTGATGACTGCCCTTATCAGGGAAGAAGCACCAGGCGCGGGGTCGGCGAAAACAGCGGTCAGAAGCGGCGCGAGGAGTAACGTGCGAGGCGGCGCGAAAAGCGGCGCAAGAGACGGCGTGAGGAGTAACGCAAGAGGCGGTGTAAGGAGCGGCGCACGGAGCGGTGTAAGAGGCAGCGCGAAAAGCAGCGCAAGAGGCAACGTTAGGAGCAGCGCGAAAAGCGGTATGCAGAGCGGCGCGGGGACACGGGGGAAGGTTCACGGCCAGCTTGAATTGTTCCCTGAAATTTTGAAAATGCCGGGGAATTCGGATGGTAATTGTTTTTTAAAGAAGGAATCAGCTAATTCATTGCCTGACAAGGCCAAATCTATGATGTATATTTTAGGCGGACCCGGTGAAAGGCTCTTTGTTGATTGAACGCTTGAAGGAACGGGGCCTTTCCCTGGGAATAGAGGCGGAAACCCTGGAGCGGCTTGTCCTGGCCCTGGCGGTTCCCTCGTCGTTTGACGAACTGGAAGAAGCGCTGCCCCCGGCGATACGTTATCTGGGGCCGGGGATATGGGCCGAAACTATAGAACGGAGCGGCCGGTAACGCTGCGCGGTACTGTTTTGCATGGCGGCTAACGCCAGAAAGGAGCTAGCATGGATGAGATACAGGTTCATTTTAATACCGGCGAGAGCGTAACTTGTCCTCTGGGGATCAGGGTCGACGAACTAATGGGTAAGTTCGGCTCTCTCCGCGCCGATATTGCCGCGGTGCGGATAAACAATAAAATCATGCCCCTTTCCACGCGGCTTGATATAAACGCCGTGATAGAACCGGTACTCCTTGACGGTTCCGACGGGGCGATGATATACCGGCGTTCCCTTGCCTTTCTGCTTGCCAAGGCCGCGCGGAAGATTTTTCCTGACCGGGGCCTTTCCGTGGGTCATTCGCTGGGAAACACCTACTACTACACGTTCAGCCAGGAAAAGAAGGCTTTGGCGGAAGAAATAACCAGGCTGGAAGCGGCGATGAAAAAGCTCTCATCGGCTGACCTTCCTATCGAATACTGTTATATGGCTTACGGCGAGGCCCTCGAACTTTTTACCATGCGCGACCAGACCGATACGGCCCTGCTGCTTGAACAGCGCAGCGAGTCAAAGATACCGGTCAACCAGTGCGGCGATTTTGCCGACCTGTATATAGAACCCCTGGTCCCGAGGACGGGCCTCCTCAAGGCCTTTGAACTCATGGCCTACCAGGACGGCTTTCTCCTCCGCTTTCCCGGCGTGGGAAAGGGCGGCGTCATAGAACCCTTCGAAGACAGCCCCGGAATTTTTTCGGTGTACCGTGAATACAAAAAGTGGGGGAGGATAATAGGCGTCCACGCGGTGGGCCAGTTAAACAGGTTTGTGTCGGACCGTACTATAAAGGAGTATATACGCATAGCCGAGGCTTTTCAGG
This sequence comes from Spirochaetaceae bacterium, assembly GCA_031255115.1. GTDB lineage: Bacteria > Spirochaetota > Spirochaetia > Treponematales > Breznakiellaceae > JAIRTD01. The sequence goes on from JAIRTD010000305.1 coordinate 1,487, forward strand.
CAAAGAAGATGGCTGAGATTGCGGATAGAATTTACGAAAAAAAAGACCAGGTTAAAGTAGTGCTTATAGCGGGCCCTTCCAGCTCAGGCAAGACCACCAGCGCCAAACGGCTTTCCATCGATCTAAAGGTTATGGGCATGGAACCGGTGTCAATAAGCCTTGACGATTATTATTTAGGTACGGACAAGACCCCCAGGGACGAAAACGGCCAGCCTGACTTTGAGTGCCTTGAAGCCCTTGACGTACCCTATCTCAATGAGCAGCTTCTTACCCTCTTTAACGGCGACGAAGTGGAGATTCCGGTTTTTGATTTTAAGGCCGGCCGCCGCAGGGAAGGCGGAAAAAAGCTCCGCCTCGGCAGGAGATCGGTACTCATTGTCGAGGGTATACACGGCCTTAACGACGCCCTCACTCCGGCCATAGAGCGTTCAAAAAAATTCAAACTCTATGTCTCGGCCCTTACCCAGCTTAACCTTGACGACCACAACCGCATACCGACAAGCGATAACCGGCTGCTCCGCCGCATGGTGCGGGACAACCAGTTCAGGGGCGCCGGCGCTGAAAAAACCATCAGGATGTGGCCCAGCGTCCAGAAGGGCGAGCGTAAGCATATATTCCCCTTCCAGAACAGCGCCGACGCGGCTTTTAACTCCGCCCTGGACTATGAACTTGCGGTGCTGAAATTCTACGCCGACCCCCTGCTCCGTTCGGTCAAACCCAATATGACCGAATACGCCGAAGCGGTGCGGCTTCTTTCTTTCCTTGAGAATTTTGCCCCCATACCGCCCCAGTATGTGCCCGGAACCAGCATACTTCGCGAGTTTATAGGCGAATCGGAGTTTAAGTACTAGGGTTTTACCGGAAGCCTTTTCCCGTAACGGAAACCTTTGATCCAGAGGGCGTTTTGCTGACTTCTATGCGCGAGGGAATACGGGAACGCATTTCGCCTACATGGGAGATGATCCCTACCATGCGCTGTTCCCTGAGTTCGTCAAGTATGTTCAGGGCCTTTTCCAGGCTTGCCTCGTCAAGGCTGCCGAAGCCTTCGTCTATAAATACCGCGTCAAGCCGTATGCCTCCGGAGCGGGCCTGTATCGAATCGGCCAGTCCCAGGGCGAGGCTTATGGAGGCCATAAAACTTTCGCCGCCGGAGAGGGTGCCGCAGGGGCGGCTTTTTCCGGTATTGGCGTCAAAGACCGCCAGGTCAAGGCCGGTTTTGCTCCGGGACCCTTCGCCTTCCCGGTCAAGGATCAGCGCGTATCTTCCTTCGCTCATTTT
>JAIRTD010000053.1 GCA_031255115.1 Spirochaetaceae bacterium
CCGTTCTTCAAAATCCATATCGATATTTTTTTATCTAAAAACTGTGTTTTCCCCCTTTTTTCTTAAAACAGTACACTCGTTATACCCCGAAAATTCGCTCCAGTCAAGCAAAAAACTAAAGAAACATGAAAAATTTTTTCAAATTTGATGAACCCGCGGCTGTCCATACGGTGTGTATTATGGACAAACCCGAATCAGGAGAATCTAATCCTTGGAGGGCATTTCCAGGATGAGTTCCACCTCGCCGAGAGAGAGGTTGAGGGCCCTGGCGATTTCTTCGCGCTTCCAGCCCTGGTGGGCAAGGCGTACCACGTTTTCCCGGTCGGCGATGGTCGGCGCGGCGCGGCCCGAGCTCTTGCCTTTCTCGTTTTTAAGCAGCGCGCCGAGGAGTTTGACTTCTTCCTGGGCGTCCTTTGAGATCTGCTGCAGCCGGGATTCGGTCTTGGCAAGCCACTCCCTGGCCACATTCATGGCGCTGATTCTTTCTTCAATGGTGGTGAGGGTTTCGTCAAGACTGCTGACTTTTTCGGCGGCAAGCTGGGCTTTTTCCTGCTCGCGGCTGACGATCTCCACCGATGCGCGGATTTCGGCAAGTTCGCCTGAAAGTTTTTTTAGTTCGGCGTCAAGGCGGGCGCCGCTTTCCTCGGCTTCCTGGAGGGTCTTAAAGTTCTTGTCTATGCCGGTATTGACCGCGTCGAGGACCTGGTTCTTTTTTTCGATACGCTGAAAGCGTTCCTCGCTTTCGTCTATGGCGTCGGTGATCTTGCGAAGCTGTACCTGCATGGCCTGGAGTGTGTCGTCCGAGGAGGAAACCTGAACGAGTTTTTCTTCTACCGATTCCGAGGTTTGAAGCAGCCGGTTAAAGTCGTCTTCCATGAGTTCTATGCGCCGTTTTTCCGAGAGGAAACGGGTCATCTTGGCGTTTACTTCGTCTTCGAGCCGCTTGATTTTGACGAACTGGGCTTCGAGTTCGGCGGCTTCGGAACGGCGCTGTTCGAGCCGGGTAAGGTCGCCTGAGAGGTCTTCTATTTTCCGGCCCAGTTCGATGCGCAGGGTATCGGCTTCTTCAAAGAGCTTTGTCTGGCTGGCAAATTCCTTGAGCCGCCTTTCGGCGTCCTTGATGGCGTTATCCAGGACACGGGCCTGTTCTTCGGTGCGGGAGAACAGTTCGTTACGCCGGGCGTCGGCTGTTTCCTGTATCTCCTTGATTGCCTGACGTGTCGCCGCAAAGCGTTCGTCGTTTTCGGCAAGAAGTTCCCTGGATTTGTGCCGTACTTCTTCCAGGGCGGCTTCGGTGTCCTTGAGCTGGGCGTTGAGCTTTGTCTTCCCGTTTTCTACCTCTGTCCGGGAATCGTCGAGAAGGCCGTTGATTTCCCTGCGCCGGTCTTCCACGCCTCCTTCCATATCCCTGATGGCGGCTTCCAGATCCCGCTGGCCCTGCTTGATTTTTTCGGCAAGGTCAAGTTCATACCGGGCAAGTTCCGATTTAACGGTATTTTCCGCCCCGCGCCGGGTATCTTCAAGGTCCTGCGCAAGTTGTTCCCTGAGAGCGGCCATGGAAAGGCCCGTTTCGCTCATAAGGTCCCGTATGCCTTCTTCAAAAGCGCCGGTTTCGGCTTTGAGATGGGCCAGTTCGGAAACCATGCGGGTATTTTCATCGGAAAAGCGCTGTTTAAGGTCTTCGTCAAAGCCGCGTTCCAGAATTCTCCGCTCTTCCGCGGCTTCTTCGCCAAGGGCGGAAAGTTTTTCTTCTATTTCCAGCTTCCATTCGTTGAGCCGCTGGTCTATCTCGCCGCTCCGCTTGGCAAGGCCGGTAAAGAATTCATCCTCAAACACTTTGAGTTTTTCGGATACGTTCTCGTAGGCCCTGGACTTGAGGGCGGTAAGTTCCTGCTCCAGGCCGGCCATGCCATCTTTGAGTTGTCCGGCAAAGGTCTCGTAGGTTGAATTTATGCGGTGTCTTGTTCCGGCGTTTTCCTGCTCAAAACGGGCAAAATCGGCTCTGACCCGGTTTTCCGCGTCCTGCATGGAACGTCTGAGTTCGGCCTCAAGGCCGCCGACATCGTCGGAGAGGCCTTCCAGACGGCGGAACTGTTCATTTTGAAGGGTTGTATATTCTTCCTGCCGCCGCCCGGCTTCTTCGAGAACCCGGCGCTCGGTTTCGGAGAGGGTTTCTTTCCACGCGTCCTGCTGGGATTTGACCAGATTTTGAAGTTCCAGAAGTTCCTGCTTGAAGTTTTCTTTTTGGGCTTTGGCCAGGCCGTTGAGTTCCTGGACATCACGCTTCCACTCATCGCGGTAGGCCTTTTGCCTGGCTTCTATGTCGCCCTGTTCGGCCTTCCATTCATCTTTATAGGTTTTGACCAGGCCCTGCACTTCCTGCACCCGCGCCCTGGCGTTTTCCTGATAGCCTGAAATTTTTTCTTCGACCGCCGCATGAAAGCGTCTGGTCCTTTCCAGAGCCTGGTCTTTCAGTTTTGCCAGGGCGGCTTCTTCCATGTGGTCCGCCCGGGAACCGGCCCTTTCCACCGCTTCTCTGAGGGCTTTATTGATGATTTCTATGTCTTTTGCAAGGCTGGCCTTACGCTGCTGTTCGATCTTGGACACCGCGTCCCGGTGGTCTTCGACCTGGCGCTCTATGCTTTCCGCCGCGCTCTGGAGATCGGAGACAGTTGATTTTACCGAGGCGCTTACCGCTTCGGCGGTTCTTTCCAGGGCTTCGGTATTTTCGCGTTCAAAGCGGAGTTCCAGCTCGCCCAGATTTTTTTCGAGCTCTTCAAGTTTTGTCTTGGCTTCGCCTATTCTGCGGGCGGAATTTTCCACAAAAACCGATTCGTCCCGTATGCGGTTGAGGTTTTCCTGCACCCTGGCGGTCATGCGCACGAGTTCTTCCAGAGAAGCGTCATAGGCGCTGATCTTTTCGTCGATTTTGGAGACCGCTTCGGCCTTACCGGCAAGTTCGTCGTCGGTTACCACAAGGCGCTTCATCAGTTCTTTGGCGGCCTTCTGCTGGACATCCAGCTCGACCGCGTAATCCTTGACCGCCGCTTCCCGGCCCGCCACAAAGGCGGCAAGTTCGGCCTTGAGTTTTTCGCCGTACTTGCGGAGTTTTCCCAGCGAATCGGTGCGCTTGTCAATCTGCCGGTAAAGCGCCAGAGCCAGAACCGTTATCGTCAGCGTCAAAATGTTTCCAACAGTAAAGAACCCCATTTGTCCCTCAGCTTAACACAAAATTCCGCAATGTGCGATAGTCAGAAAACACCAGGTCGGCCCCGGCTTTTCCCCGGCGGCTTTGCCAGGGAGCGCGTATGAGGGCGGTTTTCATTCCCGCGCCTCTTGCGCCCAGTATATCATAAGATACGCTGTTTCCTACATAAAGAATACGGGAAGGCGCCTGGTCAAGGGCCTTTGCAAGTTCCAGAAAAGGCGCGGGCGCGGGTTTGAGCATGCCTGAATCTTCGGAACAGAGGACCGCGTCAAAAAAACCGTCCAGGCCCAAATAGTTAAGTTTTCGTTTGGGGGGAAAATCGGAGAGCAGCCCCAGTTTGAGCCCGGCATCCCGCAGCGCCGTAAGACATTCTTTTACACGGGCGAACAATTTAATGGTACGAAACAGCGGTTCCCAGCCGCGGTATATACGTTCTTCGGTCTTCTCCCTGACACGGGCCGGTTCTTCCTTTAGGAATTTGGCCATAATCTCCGCCTGAAGCTCGTAAAAGTCCCCGGCGTTTTGGCATGTATCCGCGGCGGCGTGGAGCTTTGCCCTGGCCTTGCTAAAAGCCAGGAGGAGCCGGGTTTCTTTGAAGGCAAAAGAAACAAGACGCCGGTAAAAACGGTAGTTGGGATAGAGGGTTCCGTCAAGGTCGAAGGCAACAGCCCCCAGAGATTCTCTCATGGCAGCCCAATTACATTTGTGATTATTGTATGTACTTTGCTCATATCCGCCTCCTCTATAAAGTATAACGAAAAACAGGGCTGCTGTATATCTAGGAGCTGTCTAGAGGCGGAGAGACAGGCCTTCCGCCAGCGGGGCAAGGTCCTTTACGCCTTTGGCTTCGGGGAGGGCTGCCGAAGGAAAGCCGCTTGAAACCAGGGAAAGGCTGTGGGCCTTGCCAAGGGGGCTAAAGAGGGCGGCAAGACTGATATATCCCCGGAACGGAGTCAGATAAAGTTTGGTCTTTACGCCGTCTTCGTGGAAGTATTCGGTATGATGAAAGAGGTTGAGCAGACAGAGAAACAGTTCGGCGCTTTTTGCTTTTAACGCGGCGGAGGGTCTTTGGCCGATTATCCCGCGTCCGGCAAAGAACGCAAGAACCGCGTCGATTTCGTTTACCACCGCTTCTTTGTCCCAGAGGGGCGCAAAATCAAGGGAACTGTGGAGGCTGCGCATTACCGACAGGATAAAGAGCCTGTTTTTTACAAGCAGCCGCTTTCCCGCTTTTTCCGCGTAACTTGCCAGCATGAGGGCCCGTATTGCTTCCCGGTTCATTCCGAACATGGAACCAAAAAATGAATCGGGGTAATCGTCCAGGCCGCCGATAAAGAGGCCGGTAAAAATTTTTTCGTCAATTAGCGCATAACGTGAAAAATCGGCCTGTCCCAGCATAAACGCTTCAAAATCCTGGCCGGGTTTTAGCCGCTTAAAATCTACGTGTTCAAGGCTTTCCTGCACAAAACAGAGCCGCTGATAACGGCGTTCAAGTTTTGCCGCGGCCTTGCCGCGTCCCGCGCTTCCCTGTGTACCGCCCGGCAAGGCCGGGAACTCCCGGATTTCTTTAAGCAGGGGCAGTTCCAGG
>JAIRTD010000113.1 GCA_031255115.1 Spirochaetaceae bacterium
TGCTGGCCTTCGGCAAAAAATTCTTTTTGGGTTTCCGCAAAACCCCTGGTTTTGATTTCCCGGTCGCAGCGCGGTGTTCTTCGCAGCGCGGCCAGCATAAGGCCTATGGCATGTTCGGCCACAGCGCCGTTATTTACAGCCTTGTTGTTGCATACCGGAATGCCTTTCTCTTTTGCGGCGGCAATATCCACCTTGTCAAAGCCCACACCTTCAACATGAATCATCTTTAAGTGCGGGCAGCTTTGGATTACCCTGGCCGAAACCGTATGGGTCGACATGACAAAGAGATACGAAGCGCCCTTGCATGCGCGGATCAGGTCTTCATCTGTATAGGGGAAAGGAATATATTCAAGCTCCCAGTCATCAGGAAACGAAACCTGGAATTTTTTAAAGCGCTGCTCCGGCACGCTGGATACTACTTTCTTCATCGTATGCTCCCTGGGTTTGTTTATCGGGGACAGAGCCCGCGATATACCAGCTTACGACAAAAAAGCCGGTTCAGCATACCCGCAGCGGCGCGGCGATTTTAAGCGTCAGGCCCGCAAAAACTATCATGCGCCTGGAAATATTCTAAAATGTCCAATTTTGAAGCCGCTTCATCATATATATTGAAGTTTGAACACGCTGCCCTTGCACGAAAAAATGGAGATTTTGCGAAATGCTGTAGCGGCAATGTTTCGCATTGGGTATACTGTTGCAATGGACGAGAAGGAACAGAAGGCTTCAGAAGCCGATATGCAGGCTATTACCGGTATGAGCGCCGAGGAGCAGGCGGCAAGCGCGGCTAAAACGCAGGCCCTGCTTGAAGAAGTGGATACCGAAAGCCGGGTCCGCAGTTACCAGGGGTTCTTTAAGCAATTCCTGACGGTATTCTCGCTGGTCTGGGTGGTATTCCAACTGTACTATAATACCATCGGCTCTATGGAAGCCATTACCTTCCGGGCCTACCACGCATTATTCCTCCTGGTGTATTGTTTTATCCTTTATCCGGCCTACAAAAAAGAAAACCGTAAACGGACTCTGCCCGGCCTTATTGACCTGGTTCTGCTGGCAGGGTCTCTTTTTGCCTTTAGCTACTTTATTATGAACTACCGCCGCATTTCGCTGAGCGGCGGTTTTGTTACCCAGGCGGAGAACATCATCGGCATAATTGCCATTGTACTGGTCTTTGCCGCCGCCTTTAGGGCCGCGGGAAGCCTCGTATGGCTGGCGGCCATCTTTATGGCGTATAATTTCCTGGGGCGCTATATTCCCGGAACCCTGGGGCATGGCGGATTCTCCATCAACCGGCTTATCGGCCACCTTTTCTGGAGCAGCCAGGGTATTTTTGGCGCCGGTATTGGCGTCAGCACCACGTATATCTTTGTCTTTGTCCTTTTTGGCGCTTTTTTAAGCCACAGCGGATTTACTTCCTTTATCAATAATCTGTCTCTGTCCCTCGTGGGTCAGGCGGCAGGCGGCCCCGCCAAGGTCGGTGTCATTGCCTGCGGCCTCATGGGTATGATAAACGGTTCGGCAACTGCCATTGTCGCTACTACAGGCAGCATAGCCATTCCCATGATGAAAAAGGCCGGTTATACCAAGAACTACTCGGCGGCGGTTATTGCCGCGGCGGCAACGGGAGGGCAGTTCTGTCCCCCGGTCATGGGAGCCGTGGCCTTTCTCATGGCCGAATTTCTGGGAGTGTCCTACTCGGTTGTGCTTATGGCGGCCATCATACCCGCGTCCCTGTACTACTTCGGCATGCTCATGGCGGTTCACTTTCAGGCCCGCCGGGCAGGGCTCAAAGGTCTGTCCAGGGAAAATCTCCCCAAGGCCCTGGAAGTGATGAAGAAAGAAGGCCACCTCATTGCCCCGCTGATTTCGCTTTTGGTGATCATGGGCTTTGGTTTTACCCCCCTCTTTGCCTGTGTTGTTTCGATTTTTGTAACCATTGCCGCTTCCTGGGTGAGGCCCGAAACCCGTATGGGGCTAAAAAAAATAATCGCCGCCTGCGAAGAAGGGGCCCGCAGCGCGGTAAGCGTAGGCGTCTGCTGCGTAATCATCGGCGTCATAGTCGGAACCGTCTCGCTTACCGGCCTTGGACTCAAATTCGGCTTTCTCATGCTCAGTGTGGTCGGCCCCGGCGAACTGCTTAAAGCCGGTATCATGGTCGCCATTATGAGCACTATTCTCGGCATGGGCGTTCCGGGCATCGCCGCCTATGTAATCGTAACCGCCGTAGCCATTCCGGTCATGCTCGAAGTCGGCTGTTCTCCCAGTCCGGCCCACCTTTTCTGCCTTATTTACGCATCACTGTCCAACATTACCCCGCCGGTGGCTATTTCGGCCTATGTGGCGTCAGGTATAGCCAATTCAAACCAGAACAAAACAGGCTGGCTTGCGGTACGGGTGGGCCTTGCGGGTTTTCTCCTGCCTTTCTATTTTCTCTTAAACCCGGTCTTGTTAATCGGCTGCGCCCCGGAAGGATCCACGGCGTTGATGATTATACGGGCCATAGCCGGAGCGGCCCTGGGCATCTTTATCCTTGCCAGCGGAACCGAGGGCTGGCTTATAACCAGGAGCAATTGGGCCGAACGCATACTCTGCGTTATCGCGTCTTTCCTGCTCATAGATCCAGGACTGTTGACCGACGGGCTTGGCATCCTGATTATGGCGGCAGTGATTGTGATTCAGAGCATGCGCAAACAACGCATGACACTTTCGCGGTCATGAATAGCGGCTGTCTTATAATGTGGACAGACCTAATATACACCATGAAATACCAAGGAGAAGCATTACTATGAAGAAAAAGGCTGTATTGGCCGGCATCGTTGTGATGGCGGCGCTGTTGACGCCGGGATGTACGCCCGGGGGCGAAAAAAAAGCCCAGACTGTGTATATCAAATTTCCCACAGCCACTTCGTCAGGAACCGTATACGCCATTGGCGCGGCCCTGGCAAATCTCTGGAACGAGCATATCCCCAACCTACAGGTTTCGGCCGAAGCGTCCAACGGCGGCGTACAGAACCTGGGCCTCATGGCCGCCGGGGACGCCCATGTTTCAGTCGCGGTAACGAGTATCATCACCGAGCAGAAACAGGGGATCAATTCCTTTGAGGGACGGGGCTATGACGGCGTGCGCATTTTAAGCGCCCTCTATTCAAACTACAACCAGGTGGTGGCAAGCGGCAGCTCAGGGATAAATACCCTTGGGGATATACGGGGCAAACGTTTTGCCCCCGGCGCGCCGGGCAGCACTCCCGAAGTCGAGACCAAGGTGCATTTTGAAATGGCCGGGTTTAAGTATCCTGACGATATCAGCGCCCAGTTTGTCGGTTTTACCGAAGCGGTGGACCTTATCCGCAACAGGCAAATGGACGGAGCCTGGATACAGGCGGGGCTCCCCACTTCGGCGGTCAGCGAAATCTGCTCTACCGCGGGAGGCAAACTGATTTCCCTGGATGAAGACCTCATCAGCAAGCTGTCGGCAAAATACCCCTGGTATAACCGCGCCATTATCCCCGCCGGAATGTACGAGGGCCAGACCCAGGACGTGGTTACCACCAGTATCACGATTACGCTGATCGTTGACGAGGGCGTTTCTGACGATGTGGTATATGAGATGGCAAAAGTCATGTGGGAAAACATAGACATCCTTAAAAGAACCCACAGCGCCCTCAAAGACGCCACAATAGAAGACGCGGTGCAGAACCTTGCCGATCTTCCTATTCATGATGGGGCCCAAAGATACTACAAAGAAAAAGGTGTCCTTTAGTGGTATGAACGCCCTGGTAAGCGTTAAGTACGGGTACGAACCCTGGCAAATGGCCTATGATGCGCTAAAGCGGGTGTTTGTAGACGACGTTAAAGGAAAACGCATCCTGTTAAAGCCCAACGCCGGCAGAAAGGGAAAGGTCAGAACGGCGATCTGTACCAATCCCGAAGTAATACGCGGGGTGATTAGGTTCCTCAAAGAAAAAGAGGCCGGAGAAATCCTTGTCGGCGACGGCGCTCTCTGGGGCGTTAATGTCTGGGAAGCCATGGAAACAGCGGGTATCAGCGCCGTGTGCCAGGAAGAGCAGGTAAAACCCGTAAATCTTGACGAAGCGCCGCCTGTAGTAAAGCAGATTGCAGGCGGCGTCATGGTGGAGCAGCTTAAATTCAGCTCGCTGGCGTTTGAGGCCGACATGGTTATTTCCATTCCGGTTATAAAAACCCACATGTATACCGGCGCTACCTTGAGCATCAAAAATATGAAGGGCTGCCTCTACAAGATGGAAAAAACCAAGCTCCACCGCATCAATAAGCCCTGCCCTGACAAAAACAAGGGCCGCTGCCTGGATTACGGCATTGCCGATATGGCCACTGTGCTGCTGCCCGATTATGTTGTTGCCGACGGAACTGTATGTATGGAAGGTTTCGGGCCCAGCGTCGGTGACCCGGTAAACCTCGACCTGGTAGTGGCCGGTAAAGACCCTACCGCGACGGACTATGTCTGTATTCAACTTATGGGAATGAAGCACGACGCTGTCCCCCATGTAACGCTCGTGCAGGAAAGAATGGGCACCGCGGGAATACACGATATCGAAGTTGACCCGCCTGATTTTATAAAATACGCAAAGACCTTTGCCACGGCCGACATGACCAGGCTTAAAAATAGTTACCCCAATATATCGGTAATCGAAAAAGGAGCCTGCAGCGCCTGCAGCGCTACCATCATGGCCTTTATCAAGACCCACGGCCACAAGTTTGACCAGGAGTACCACTTTACTCTGGCCACGGGGAAGGACCTTTCGGAAGACGATCTTGCCCGCGAAAACCTCGTACTGGTAGGTAACTGCGCGGGCGACTGCGTTAAAGGCAGCGGTTCCGGCTTTTGCAAGGGCTGCCCACCCATTGGTTCGGGCATTCTCGCGTATATGAACCGCGAAAGCGAAGATGATTACGAAAAAGCGATACGGTAGCTAAACGCCAACTATTGCATTAAAAGGGACTTTGGATCGAGTTTTAACGACGAAATCCCGGTAATGGCCGAATCGCGGTCCTTGGAGACCGAAAGTTCAGTGTAATTTGCCTTTGGCTCAAGCACGATGATCACGTCAAACAGATCAGAAACATGCTCCAGAATCAGGGGAATTTTCTGCTTGTTATATGCGCCTTCCTGCTCGCCGCCGGTGTTGCAGCTATACCAGACTTCGAGACCCAGCTCTTTGGCAAAATCCTTGAGGGCCAAAACACGCTCGCGCTGGGCAGCCGAAAAATTAAAGCCGTCGATAATCAGGGCGTCGGCCTTAAATCCGCCGTCACATATCATGGCCCTGAGACTGCGGAGTATCATGTCGCTGGTAACGCCGTCCTGGTTAAAATTCATCAGGACCCGGTTCTTGGTAAGTTCGGCCTTTACTTCCTGCACCTTTTCGAGGTTCTTTTTCTTTATGAATTCGTTGAAAATGTCGGCGTACCAGGTCAGTACATAATCGGTGTGCTGCGAAAAGGAGATATGAATAACCTTTTTGTCCTGCAGCAGCTTGTCCAGGGCTATCTGTACCAGCACTGATGTTTTGCCCGTGCCCTTGGGCGCGGCAATAACTCCCAGTTCTCCTGCCTTGAGCCCTCCGTGTATGGATTTTTCAAAAACCCGCACAGGACTGCGGGATATTAACTCTTCTTTTATCATTTGCTATTCCTCCTGTTTCAGCCGGCCTTGGCCGGACCGCGGGTTATCGTGAGCTTTTACGCTTTTCCTCATATTCCTTGATCAATGCGTCGGAAATACTCATCGGGACTTTGCCGTATTTTTCGAATTCCATGGTGAATTCCGCCTTGCCCTGGGTGAGGGAACGGAGTACCGTAGAATACCCGAACATTTCGCTCAAAGGAACCTCCGCTTCGATACGGGAGAAGGCCCCGTCCTCGGTTGACGCGGCTATTATACCACGGCGCTGGTTAATTGAGGCAAAAATATTTCCCTGAAATTCAGTGGGGCCTTCGACCGAGACCTTCATGATGGGCTCAAGAATACAGGGTTTTGCCTTGGGATAGGCCTCGCGGAACGCGCCTATAGCCGCCATTTGAAAGGCAATATCAGAAGAATCCACCGGATGGTACTGGCCGTCATTGATGACGCAGCGTACATTGACAATGGGAAAGCCGATAAGACTGCCCCGTTTTATCGCTTCTTTAAAACCCTTGTTGCAGCTTGGGACAAATTCCGTAGGAATAACGCCGCCCTTGATATTGTCGACAAATTCAAAATCACCGCCGTCCCAGGGTTCCATATAACCTGCGACCCTGCCGTACTGGCCCGCGCCGCCGGTCTGCTTTTTATGGGTATAGTTGAACTCGGCCCGCTGGCTTATCGCCTCACGGTAGGCGACCTGGGGCATGCCGGTCTCGACCTCGCACTTGTACTCCCGCCTCATGCGTTCAATATAGACCTCAAGATGAAGCTCCCCCATACCCTTGATGATGGTTTCGTTTGATTCGCCGTCAACATAGGTCTGAAAGGTAGGATCTTCCTTGGTAAAGCGGTTCAGGGCCTTGGCCATCTGGTCCGCCGATTTTTTGTCCTTGGGATTGATTGCCAGGGAGATAACCGGATCAGGCACAAACATCGAAGTCATGGCATAGTTGACGCCGCCGCAAAAGGTGTCGCCTGAGGCGCAGTCAATGCCAAAGAGGGCCACAATGTCTCCAGGCGCGCCTTCGGATATGTCTTCCATGTCATCGGCGTGCATGCGGACAAGACGGCCTACCTTGAATTTCTTCCGCGCCCTGGTATTGTAAAGCTCGTCGCCTTTTTTAAGGGAACCCTGGTAAATACGCACATAGGTAAGCTGACCGTACTGGCCGTCTTCAAGCTTAAAACCCAGGGCCACGGTGGGGAGCTTTTCGTCGGCCTGTAGTTCAATCTTTTCCTCGTTCTTGTCCAGATCCAGGGCGTAGTTTTTAACCTCCGTAGGATCGGGCAGGTAACGGGTAACTCCCTCCAAAAGACTTTGAATCCCCTTGTTTTTATAGGCTGAACCTATCATTACCGGCACAAGCTGTTCGGTCAGGGTTCCGGTACGGACAGCGGTGTAAATCAGTTCTTCGGCAATCTCGTCGCCGCCAAGGAATTTTTCGGCCAGTTCGTCAGAGAACATGGAAACCGCGTCAAGCAGTTCTTCCCGGTATTTTTCGGCGTCTTCTTTAAGGTGGGGGGGAATCTCGGCATACCGGAGCTCTGTCCCCTGGTCGCCGTCAAAATACACGGCTTTCATGGTGATAAGGTCCACGATGCCCTCAAGTTTGTCCTCAAGGCCTATGGGAATCTGAATCATCACCGCGTTGAGGGCAAGTTTTTCCCTGAGCTGGCTTTTTACCTTAAAAGGATTGGCCCCGGTACGATCGCACTTGTTGACAAAGGCAATACGGGGTACATGGTACCGTTTAAGCTGCCTGTCCACCGTGATGGACTGACTCTGAACGCCGCCTACGGCACAAAGTACCAGTATGGCCCCGTCCAAAACCCTGAGGGAACGTTCAACTTCTATGGTAAAGTCAACATGTCCGGGGGTATCGATAAGATTTATCGTATAGTCCTTCCAGCTTACCTGGGTTGCCGCGGACTGAATCGTAATACCCCGCTCCCGCTCCAACTCCATGTGGTCCATGGTCGCGCCAACACCGTCCTTGCCCCTGACTTCGTGAATGGCGTGAATTTTGTTACTGTAGAACAAAATTCGCTCCGAAAGGGTCGTCTTACCCGAATCAATGTGCGCGCTGATACCGATATTCCGCATTTTACTGATATCGAATCCCATCTACTACTCCTTATTATTGAAAGGAAAGCACAGGCAATACGCCGCGCTTTCCTTCTCTATATAGCAATTTCTATTCGCCGTGTTCACAGAGATCTGGAACCAGTGCCATGTAGCGTGTCCTGGATTGCTGATAAAGAGGGAACAAACGCTATTGTTTTCTAGAATATAGTAAAAAGAAGGAAGAAATTCAATAGGGCGTCCCTACCATTGGTCCTTAAAACGCCAGCTTAGGGTAAGTCCTGGTTCGGCGTTTTTTCCGGTCCAGGACAGGGCGGCCCTGAGTCTGCACGGCCCCCGGCTAAAAACAGCGCTAAAGGAAGGTTCCCAGTACGGCTCTGCGCCATTTTCCGCGGTATATGAGGCCCGGGCTTCCAGAGTGAGAAAGCGCAGTTTTGCGGAAAGCCCGGCGCTTCCTTCCCAGCCAGAGAGAGCTGAAACGCGGGAAAAATCAGGCCAGGGGAGGGGCTGGAGCGTGGCCTGCCAGCGCAAGGCCGCGCCCAGTTCGGCGCTCAGGATTCCCCGCTGGAAGACTGCGGAGACTGTGGCGCTGTCCAAAGGTTTGGGGCTTGAGTCAAAGACATCATTGTCCCGCTTTAGATTGAGAGAGATTCTGGAAAGCCTTAACAGGAAGGGGGCCTTTTTTTGGGGGAAACGGCAGCGCAGACGTATATCGCTCTTGTGTATCCCTTCCCCAAAGGCGCGGGAACGCAGCGTTGCCTCAGCGCTGAACAAGGCGGCGTTTTTGCCCCTGCGTTCAAATTTGCCTCCTGTGCGAAAAGCGCTGCCAGGTATTTTTCCGTCCCTTCCCACATAGGGACCGCCGGCCGCGTCAAAGGCCAGGGAGAGTTTCCAGGTTTTGCCCCTGACACTGAGGCCCAGATTGCCGTAGGCCCCCCTGCCAAAGGCAAAGGTTTCGGAAAAGGCGGCGTCAGAAGCTATGCTGAAAAACGGCGACGCATAGGAGAGAGAAAGCGCGCCAAGACGGAAATCCCGTTCGGGAAGGGCCGGAGAAGCGGAAAACCAGCTTGAAGGAGTACGCGCTTCCAGACGCTGCGCCGTATAAAAGCCTTCTATTCTGAATACGCCTTTATTTGAAAAATTTCCCTGTATGCCGCCGCCCAGGTCCGGGCTTTGGAAAACGCCGCTATATGGACGGTCCGCGCCGCCCGGAACATCCGATTTTTCCTGGGCGAGAGCGGTAAAAAAGACATTCCAGCTTCCAAAATCAGTACGCAGACGCGGGCTTCCAAGGTAGAGATACGCGGCATTGTTCCCCCGGGTTGAAATATCGTTTTTTAAGTCGGCGAGACCCGGGCTGTGATACTCCGCCAGGGGCAGGGAACGTATCCAGGGATTACGAATCCGGGCGGGAAGCCCCCATTCGTCAAGCTGCCCATAGAGCAGCCTCGACCCGCTGGCCAGATGGTAGACCCCGGCGGAAAACCGGGACAGAGCCCCGCCGCCCTCCTGCCAAAAAAGCTCAGGCCGCCGGTCCAGAAACTGAAACCGGAGACTAATCGCGTCGGCATGCTTTTCTTCCCCACCCGGCAGGGGCAGGGAAAAACGCAAATTCCACCGGTTGTTGACCGTTTTGCCATACTCCCAGGAAAGGGCCCAGAGCAATTCCGTCCTGAGCCTTTCCGGGAATAAAGAGGCCTCTCCCGCGGCCCCCGATGCCGAAGCCCCCAATGCTGCTGCCCCCGACGATGCCGAGGTCCCCGATGTTGCGGCACCCGGCGCCGTGGAGGCTGTTTCCGCAGCTTCTCCAGCATACGCAGGAAGGGCCGCTCCCAGCGCCATAAGGGCCAACGGAACCCAAAACCATTTTACTGTCGCATTATTCATACCTACTATAAGGCCCGACCGTGGATATTGCTTGGTTTTGAGGAAAAATTATTGGAAATATTTGCGGATTCTGAATTATAAGAGGCAACTATTCGGAATTTCCGAATAATTTAAACTGAAGGAAAAGGGTAAGCAGTATGGGTATCAAGCAGGAAACGCATTAAAGAAGCCATAGATTTTTACAAAAAGAAATAGAACACAGCCAAGACCGGGAATCGAACCCGGGACCTGCGCATTACGAGTGCGCCGCTCTACCGACTGAGCCATCTTGGCGTTGACCTTTGTGGGGTTTGCTGTATTATT
>JAIRTD010000131.1 GCA_031255115.1 Spirochaetaceae bacterium
GCCCTCTACGCGCGGCTTCCGGTACTGCTCCTCTCCCCGACGGCCTACCACGAAAAACTCTGCAAAAGCGCCGCCCTGCCTTCCCTTGGCACGGGGAAAAAGGGCCTTGCCGCCCTGGAACGGCTCTGCCGCAAAATCAGGCGCGCCGGTTCAGGCACGGATAACAAGGCAAGCCGGCCTTACGCGGACGGCCCTGACAACGGCAGCTCTTGCAACGGTGGTCCTGACAACCCAGGCGGCCCTTACGCCAGCCGCCCTGACAATGGCGCTTCGGGCGGCCTGTACAGCGCCTTCCTAAACCCGCTCCGGGAACAGTGCGCGGCCGCTGCCCGGCGGCACGGTCTTGAGGCCGAAGCGGAAATAACCCTTGGACAGTTCATTGCCGGCCTTGCTCCTGTAGGCGCGGACGCTCCCGCGGGAAAGCGTTCCGGGGGCTTTGCGTGTCCTGTCTGCGGCCCCCGCAAACCCGGCGCGGACAGTTCTTGCGCGGACAGCGGGCATCTTCACGCGGGCCGGCGCGCCAAAACGCCTCCCCCGGCGCTGGGCCGTTTTTCGGGTAGAAGCTACCGGCGCTGCCCTGAGTGTGGGACCGTGTATATGGACCGTTCCGCCCCGCCGCCTGTGGTGTACGAAAAAAGCTATTTCTTTGAAGCCTACAAAAAGCAATACGGAAAAACCTATCTTGAAGACTTTCCCCATCTTAAAGAACTGGCCCGCGGGAGGCTCGCGGCAATACAAACGCTGCTCTCTCCGACCTCGTCCACAAAACGCCCGCGGCTTCTTGACATTGGCTGCGCCTACGGCCCCTTTCTTGCCGCGGCCAGGGACGAAGGCTTTGACTGCCTGGGCATGGACCCGGCGGAAGACGCGGTACGCTATGTAAAGGAAAAGCTCGGTATTCCCGCTGTCCAGGGCTGCTTCCCGGAAGCCGCTCCTGCGCCGGGCGACGAAGGCTTTGACGTTATCAGCCTCTGGTATGTTATCGAACATCTTGCCGAACCGGGCAAAGCCCTTGACGCTATAGCTTCCCTGCTCAAACCGGGCGGCGTACTCGCCCTTTCAACACCTTCCTTTTCGGGCGTTACCGGACGCTTCAGACAACAGCGCTTTCTCAGCCAGAGCCCCGAAGACCACTGGATAATCTGGGAACCTTCAATATTAAAAAAAATCTTCGGTTCTCATGGAATAGAACTTAAAAAAATCATCGTCAACGGCCATCATCCTGAACGTTTTCCCCTGATCGGAAAGCGTCTGGAAAAGACCTCCGGGCCGCTGTACGGTTTTGTAAAAAAACTAAGCGTCGTATTCGGCCTTGGAGACGGCTTTGAAGCCTACGGAAGAAAAAGGGGCAATCTGTGAACGAATGGATAATGATACTGGGCGCGGGAATCATGCAGAAACCGGCTCTTTGCGCTGCCGGAGAAATGGGGCTTAAAACCCTGGTCGTAGACGCCAACCCCAAAGCGCCCTTTGCCGGTCTTGCCGGCCGCTTTGAATGCGTCGACCTCAAGGATAAAGACGGGCTGCTTGCCCTGGCATCTTCACTTAGGGGAAAAGAAAGAATTTCCGGCGTTATGACCATAGGAACCGATTTTTCCGCCTCGGTGGCCTGGGTGGCCGAAAATCTGGGGCTCCCCGGCATATCCTACGAGGCGGCCCTGGACGCTTCCGATAAATCCCGTATGCGCGGCTGTTTTGCCCGGGCGGGACTGCCTTCCCCGCCCTTTACCGTATTTGAAGCGCTCCCCGGCGAGGTCCCCGGTCTGCCCTTTCCCTATCCCGTGGTAATCAAGCCGGTCGACAATATGGGCGGCAGGGGCTGCCGCCGGGTTGACCGTCCTTCGGACTTTGCTTCGGCCCTTAAAGAGGCCATGGCTTTTTCCAGAAAAGGAAGCGCCATTGTTGAATCTTTTATGGAAGGACCTGAATATTCGGTAGACGCCCTGGTGTACAGGGGAGAACCGATTATCTGCGGCCTTGCGGACCGGCATATTTTTTTCCCTCCGTATTTTATCGAAATGGGCCATACCATGAGCGCCGTTCTGGACGAAAAACAGCGCGACGCCCTGCTTGAAGTGTTTATCCGGGGTGTAAAGGCCCTGGGTATCCATACCGGCGCGGCCAAGGGCGATATAAAACTCACGCCCCGGGGCCCCATGATAGGCGAAATCGCCGCAAGGCTTTCCGGGGGTTATATGTCGGGCTGGACCTATCCCTATGCTTCGGGTGTGGATCCGGTCCGGGGTGCCATAGAAATAGCCCTGGGCAGAAGGCCGTCAAAGGTTTTGCCCCTGCGGAACTGGACCAGCGCCGAACGGGCCTTTATTTCCATACCCGGCAGGGTCAGGGCCATACGGGGAATACGCGAAGCCGAACAGGGCGTCTACATCAAGAATGTCTTTCTCAGGGTAGAAAAGGGAAGCCCTGTAGCTTTTCCCGAAAACAACGTAGGCAAGGCGGGGAATCTTATCTCCCAGGCCGCGTCAAGAAAAGAGGCGGTCATGGCCGCGGAAGAGGCGGCGCGGAACATAAGCATAGAACTCGAAGTCCCCAACGCCGAAACAGAGGCCTTTCTCGATTCTTTTTTTGAAGAAGAACGCCCTTCCTTTCCCCCTGACGCTTTTGCCCTCAGCCCAACCCTCCGCGCGGCGCTCCTGGCCCTCCCCGACACCCTCTCCAATGCCGCCGCCCTCCCCGGTGTTACGGCCAAAGGCTGTCCCACGCCCCTCCCCGATGCCACGGCCAAAGGCTGTTCCGCCGCCAGCCCCGGCGGGGACGAAGTCTGCGTTCATCCTTTTCCTGCATTGACCGGAGCGGGACTCTCCGATTATACGGGAAGAAGCATCGAAGCCTCCCTGGACAAGGTCCGCGAAATTTTAGGCTTAAAACTGCCGATAAAAGAAAGGGGCTCCCTTGTTCTTGGCCGCCGTTTTTGGGCGGGCCTGGTACGGGGCGCGTATCAGGGCGCGGCCTATATTGCCGCCCTGACCCTGCAAAACACGGGCAAACCATAAGGCGGAAACAGGCGTATGAAAAGCCAGGGATGGCTCTGTATAATTCTTCTCATCGCTGCCTCTACAAGCGCCTTTGGCCAGACCCAGGTTCCGGCCCAGGCCCGGATTTTGAACCAGGAAGAAACCCTCAGCCGCCTGGGCGCCACCATGCGCTGGGACCCTTTTTTCTGTTCGGGAGTCCTGCTCAGCGGGGACCACTACGCGGTTTTTGAGGCCGGCAGGCCAGGCGAATCCGCCCCGGTGCTGCTTGACGGCAGGGAACTGCTCAGCCTTCCTGTCCCCTATTTGAACGGGGGCCTGCTTAATTTTCCCGAAGTATTTGTCGCGTCCCTTAAATCGGCCATAGACGCCCTCAACGCCGCCGACCAGGACCGGCTCCGCATAGCGGCAATTATCGTAGACCCCGGACACGGCGGCAGGGACGCCGGGGCCATAGGAAATCACACTATTGGGGGAAGATCGCTGCGTCTCATGGAAAAAGATGTTACCCTAAAAACAGCCCTGGAACTGCACCGCGAACTCAGCGCCGCCTACCCCGACAAACGGGTCCTTCTTACCAGAAGCGGCGATACCTATCCCACCCTGGAAGAAAGGGTGGCCCTGGCCCATTCGGTTCCGCTCAGGGACAATGAGGCGGTAATCTTTATTTCGATCCACGCCAATGCCTCGTTCAACAAAAACGCCCGGGGTTATGAAGTATGGTATCTGAGCCCCGAATACAAGCGGGACGTGCTTGACAAGTCCAGATATGACAATATGGCGGTATTTTCCATCGAAAACGACCTTATGCAGGAAGAATACACCATGGAAAGCGTCATAATGGCCCGGAATATCCTGTCCAGATTCGACGAAACCATAGGCCGGGACAGCCCCTCCAGGGGTATCAAGGCCGAAGAATGGTTTGTGGTACGAAACGCCCGTATGCCCTCGGTTCTGGTGGAACTGGGCTTTGTTACCAATGCCGAGGACGCCGCGCTTCTGTCCAGCGACGCCTACTTGAAGAAGCTCTCCGATGCGTTATATAAGGGAATTGTGGATTTTATAGCCTTGTTTGAACGTTCAGGAGGGTTTACCCAGGTACAATGAGGGGATTTTTAAGGGCCCTTTCAGGGGCCATTACGGCGGTGGGAGAAAGAGCCGCCCGCCGCCGCTTTATATATGTATGTTTGCTCCTTGGCCTGGCGCTGGTCGAATTCATCATGTTCGGCAAGGTACGGCGCACTTTTGTGTTTTACACCACCAGGGGGAACGAACTGACCGTGGAAAGCCGCCTCCTGGCCAGGACCGCCTCGCGGGAACTCTCCATACGGCGCTATGTGGAAGAGGCGGTTTTGGGGCCGGTTTCGCTGGATTTAAGCCCCCTTTTAACTGCCGAAACCACCCTGGAATCGTTTCTTTTCCGGGACGGGGTTGTCTATGCTGATTTTTCTTCTCTGGCGGCCCTTCCACCCCTTGCGGGAAACGGAGATTTATATCATAATCTAATAACCTTAAAGGAGGGAATAACAAGGAATTTTCCCTTTGTAAGGGATGTGCGGCTTTTTATCGCCGGAAATGAGGCTTTTTCTGATAAATTCAGAGAGTTTTCCTCCGAATACTGAAAAAAAAGATAAAAGCCGTTGACAAAATGGATGTATCTCGTATACTTAATTATTATCGAGATTTATTAGCTTAAACGCGTAAATTGAAAGGAGCTGTGAATGAAACGGATATTCATTCTTGTCGCCATCGCGTTGTTTACCGCGGGATCGTTGTTTGCTGATGAAGCCGTTCTTATCGACTTCTCCAAACTGGTAGCCGACATCGTTCCCAATCAGGACAACGTACCTACTCAGAACCGCGTGACCATGATGGACTATTCCAACGTGGCCGGCGGCAGCTTTACCACCGAACAAAAAGCGGTGATGAAGACCTCGCTTGCGATTACCAACTGGGATGTGGTGCTCGCTTCTTCCTCCCGTACAGTAGAAAATCAGATAAGGAGCTACACCACGGAAGCTCCTTCAAAACAGTACGGAACAGTTATGGGTGTAAGGATTCACTTTCCTGTAGAACCCTTTAACTCCTGGGCCCGGATTAACCCCCCCTGCGAGATTCCCGCGTATGAGGCTGCGGCCGACGTGGATGTCGAAGGCAATATCCGCCCTGTGGAAGGCGACTCGACCTCCGCCACCGGTCTTTCCCGCTTTGAGGATGGATACGGGGTCGTCAAGAATGTGGGAACCATTAAATCCGTAGCGGTCAACGCCTATGGCCTTAACTTCCCCCACGGTCTTTCGGCCTGTATTCTTGACTCAACCGGCAGAGAGCAGACCATGTTCCTTGGCTATCTTAACTATGACGGCTGGGGAGAGCTTCGCTGGGACAATCCCCAGTATATCCAGGCCGTGCGGAACCGGGAACTGAGGATTTATCCCCTGTACCCCACCACCACCCCCTTCATCAAATTTAACGGCTTCCTCATTCAGCGGGACGCCGCCAAAGAAGGTGGGGACTTTGTCGGATATTTCAAGGATGTCAAGGTCATTTATGACAGGGCCGTACTCGACACCGACAGGGATATTGACGATGAGGCCATCTGGGGCATCATCGAAACCCGCGAGACCGAAAAGAAACGCTGGGAATTGAGCCGTTTCGGCGCCCAGCAGGTACTCCGGTATCTTGAGAGCCAGAAGCAGGCCACCGAGACTGATTT
>JAIRTD010000260.1 GCA_031255115.1 Spirochaetaceae bacterium
AGGATAAGCAAGGTCGAGGTGGTGTCCCATCACGAAACCGTGGGCATAGGTGACGCGGCAATTAACAGCCTCCCCGCCGCCATTGTGGCGGCCAATTCCGCTGACGTTGATGTAGTCGCCGGAGCCACCCTCACCAGCAGGGCCATAATGACCGGGGTAAAGAACGCTCTCGCCAGGGCCAGGTAAGATGGCAGCATCCGGATGAGTTTGTTCAAAAAACTGAGGCTTTATACTCCATAGGTTTAGCTTGTCAGGTAAGGAATGTAACTAATTCATTACCTGACATTTTCAAAACCTCAGATAATAAACTATCCCTAAAAAACGCATTTGGCACTGTCCACAGAGCAAGCTGCTTTGTGGACAGATATTAATTAGCAATATTTATCACTTTTTTTGAGTCATGTCGTATGTTGAAGGAAATACCGCACCATTGACAATCCAGACATCAGAAAAATCAGGGCTGCCATCTGGACCTGCCCTGCAAAGCACATAATCACCTTCGCCATGAGGCACCCCGGGTCTGTTGCCTATAAGTGTATCACCCCATGCTGTTTGAATTTCAATCTGATTATTTTTTGATACAAAGCAGGCAAAATATCCTCCGCTTTCTTTTGCAATCATCGGTATATACTGGTCGGGAATAAAATCATTTATGGTCAGAGGACTGCCATTTTCTTTGGTATAGGTAGTAACTACCCTTTCTAAAGGAGTACGCCACAATTCGTCGATTGTCCCCTTTATAACAACATCGGAACCATTTGGCATGGCAATATAGTCGGTTCCTTCGAGTATGTTGTTAAAAGGAAATGGGTCTGAGACCATCATCCCATATACTTTATACGCCAACTTGCCCGTTGGGAAAAATGACGTTTTATCAAGGTCTGCAAATTGCAATAGAACTTGGTTTTCTGTTTTACTATTTTTGTCATGGGCACAACCAAATAACAAGGCAACGGTTACCACAAGAAAAAGGCCGTATCTAAACATTGCTTTATTCATATTTCTTCTCCTTTGCAAGAGTATCATTTTGATTTTAATTCTGTCAAGAGCAAGTTATATGTGGCAGAACGGCAGTTAAACCCCGCGGGCGGCCCTTCGGGGCGCAGTGGCATACCGGGGGTTTTATTGGCCTAAAGAACCCGCTCACCAGTTCGCGGGGGAGTTGCCGCTTTATCGCCGGGACGCGCTCGATGTCTCGCGCGCGCTTTTATTTGGCGGGGTAGCGGAGGATACGCGGAGCGGAGCCGGAGCGTAGGGGGGCCGGAAGCTGGCCGCGGCGCGGAGTTTTGCGGAGCAAAACTCCAAAACAAAAACGCGAAGCGTTTTTTGTTAGGAAACAGGGCCCCCTCCTTGTCAGAGCGGCTTTCTCCGGGTATGATACTTTATCATGGCCAAGTACCCCTTTGAGACTATCGAACCCAAGTGGCAAAAATACTGGGAAGAAAACAAATCGTTTAAGGCTGTCGAGGATATGGCGGTTCCTGCTGACAAGCGGGTTTATGTGCTTAATATGTTCCCCTACCCTTCCGCGCAGGGGCTTCATGTGGGGCATCCTGAAGGATATACCGCGACGGATATTTACTGCCGCTATTTGCGGATGAAAGGTTATAATGTGCTTCATCCCATGGGCTTTGATTCTTTTGGGCTTCCGGCGGAAAACTACGCCATCAAGATGGGGGTTCATCCGGCAAAGACTACCGCCGAAAACATCGGGCATTTCAGGCAGCAGATAAAGGCTTTGGGTTTTTCCTATGACTGGGACCGGGAGCTTGCCACTTCGGACGAGGAGTACTACAAATGGACTCAGTGGATTTTTCTCAAGCTGTTTGAAAAAGGTCTGGCCTATGAGGCTGAGAGTCCTATCAACTGGTGTCCTTCCTGCAAGACCGGGCTTGCCAACGAAGAAGTGGTCGACGGTTTGTGCGAACGCTGCAAGGCCAGGGTGGTGCGCCGGCGTATACGGCAGTGGATACTCAAGATCACCGCCTATGCCGAAAGGCTGCTTGCGGATCTTGACGGTCTTGACTGGCCCGAACCGGTCAAGCAGATGCAGCGTAACTGGATAGGCCGTTCCGAAGGCGCGAATGTCATCTTTACCATCGACGCCTATACCGGTCCTGACGGCAAACCGGGGGAACTCGAAATATACACAACCAGGCCCGACACGCTTTTCGGCGTTACCTACATGGTGCTTGCGCCGGAACATCCTCTGGCGGAAAAAATAGCTTCGCCTGCGCAAAAAGCCGCCGTGTCCGCTTACATCGAAGAAGCGGCAAAAAAGAGCGACCTTGAGCGCACCGATCTTGCCAAAGACAAGACCGGCGTCTTCTCCGGCGCGTACGCGGTCAATCCGGTAAACGGAGACAAAATCCCCATCTGGATCGCCGACTATGTGCTCATCTCCTACGGCACCGGCGCCATCATGGCGGTCCCCGCCCACGACGAGCGGGACTGGGAATTCGCCAAAACCTTTGACCTTCCCATAATAAAAGTCGTCTCGGCTTCGCCTCCTGAAGGGGGGAAAGCCCCCCTCGCTTCAGCCGCGCGGGGCGCGTCTTCCGCTGCCCCCCTTCCTGGGGGCTCCGCCCCCAAACCCCCGGACGAAGCGGATGCATGCAGCGCCGCCGACGGCTGGTCGGTCAACTCTGGCCGCTTTAGCGGGCTTCCCACTGCCGAAGCCAAGGCAAAGGTAACTTCGTGGATAGAAGAACAGGGCTTCGGCAAAAGGGCGGTAAATTACAGGCTCAGGGACTGGGTGTTCAGCCGCCAGCGTTACTGGGGCGAACCTATTCCCATAGTTCACTGCGATAATTGCGGCATTGTTCCGCTGCCTGAGCGGGATTTGCCGCTCAAGCTCCCCGATGTAGAGTCCTATGCGCCGACCGGCACGGGCGAATCGCCGTTAGCCGCCATAAGCGGCTGGGTAAACACGGTCTGCCCGAAATGCGGCGGCAAGGCAAAACGCGAAACCAATACCATGCCCCAGTGGGCGGGGTCCTGCTGGTACTATCTCCGCTACCTCGATCCCCACAATGACAAGGCCTTTGCCGCCAGGGACAAACAGGAGTACTGGGGCCCGGTGGATCTCTATGTAGGCGGGGTGGAACACGCGGTGCTGCACCTGCTCTACAGCCGCTTTTGGCATAAGGTGCTTTACGATCTTGGCCTTGTAAGCAACAAGGAACCTTTTATACGCCTTGTAAACCAGGGCATGATTACAAGCTTTGCCTATCAGCGCAAGGACAAGATACTCGTCAGCGCCGACCAGGTCGAAAAAACAGCCGAAGGCCGCTTTGTCGAAAAAGCAAGCGGCGAAGAAGTTACCGAAGTCATCGCGAAAATGTCAAAGAGTCTTAAAAATATCATCAACCCCGACGAGATAGTCAGGGACTACGGCGCTGATTCGCTCAGGGTCTACGAAATGTTCATGGGGCCCCTTGAGGTAAGTAAGCCCTGGAACACCGCCGGACTCATCGGCGTTTCCCGCTTTCTGGAACGCCTCTGGGCCATAGCCGGAAAATGCCGTTCCGGCCACGCGGCGGAAGCCCAGGCTCCAGCGCACGCTGAATATGTACGGCTGCTCCACAAAACCATTAAAAAGGTAAGCGCCGATACCGCCAGCTTGAACTTTAACACCGCCATAAGCCAGATGATGATATACTCCAACGAGCTTGCAAAACTCGGCGAAGTGCCCTGTTCGCTCTGGGAACCCCTGGTAATCATGATAAGCGCCTACGCCCCCCATCTGGGAGAAGAACTCTGGGAAAAACTCGGCCATGCCGAATCGGTTTCCCGTTCAGCCTGGCCTGTCTGGGACGAAAAACTCGCCGCCGATGACGAAGTAACCATCGTGGTTCAGGTAAACGGAAAGATCAGGGACAAATTTACCGCCCCGGCGGGAACGCCAAAGGCCGAACTCGAAAAAACCGCCCTGGCCCTGCCGGGCGTACTCAAATGGATAGAAGGCAAGACCGTAGCAAAGCTAATCAGCGTTCCCGATAAACTGGTAAATATCGTTATCAGATAAACACGCTTTTTCTAAATACCATACACGCCGCGCGACAAAAAACGCCCCAAGAACGGTTTATCAAAATTTAATCCCTGGTTTATCCGAGGTTTAGTTTTTCTCCTTATTTTTTTTCTGAAAGGAGAAAAACATGAAAAAGAAACAGGGAAGAAAAATGGCCGCGCTGGTCATAGTGGCCATGGTCGTGGTATGCGGAATTATTGCCGGTCCAGCGCTTCTTGCGGGAGACAAAGACAATGCCGCGCTTGCGGAGACTGCCGAGGCGCGGGCCTTTCCGGTCCGGGCGGAAAGCGCCGAGCGGCAGACGCTCCGCGCCTTCCTCAAGGTAAACGGCGACATTGTAAGCGCCCAGGAAACCGACGTGTTTCCCGACGCGCCGGGAAAGCTCATCAGGGTTTATGTGAGCCTGGGATCAGCGGTGC